>JAEWVL010000466.1 GCA_023396665.1 Spirochaetota bacterium | reverse complement strand
CTCCATTCCCATACTGCTCTATGATCGCAAATTCTGGGAAAGTCTTATCAACCTTGATGTCATGGTTGACTACGGTCTTATCAGTGAAAAAGACAAAAACCTTTTTTCTTTTTTTTCGACTCCGCAGGAAGGAATCGCTATACTGAAAGAACAGGTCACCGATATCGTGGACAAATACGAAAAACACCTTTTCTGAAACATTCAGTGCCCTTGATCATCGTAATAAAGGGGCTCACAAGCCACCGCCTTATTACAAAAAAACGGGGGGATAACTGATGAAAAAATATCTGCTCATTGCCCTGATTGTCATGAGCGCCTGCAGAAGCGGCGGAACGATCAGAACGATCGAAGACGACACGGAAGCTCCCGATCTCGAAAGCGCTCTGCAGGGCACGCAGGAGGCCGAGGCGCTCAACCCGGCTCCCCTTCCCGAACACGAGCGTGAAACCGGACGTATCGACGGCTTCATACGGGATATCGTGCCGCAAAGCGACGCCAGATTCTCAAACACAGGGCTGCGCACCTATCGCAGCGTTCAATTCGCTTTCAGCGCGCTCATCTCCCCCTCATGGAACATCACCGCCGAGACCAATGACACTGAAGGCACATGGACGCTTCGCTCCGATGAGGCCTGCATCAGCGTGCAAACACGCCCTTTGAATCAGGAAAGTGCCGAACAGTTTCACAAAAATACGCAAAACGAATTCGCGAATTCAGTAGCTTCGTCAAAGATATTTATCGAAAACAGGAGCATCATCTATCCGGATGGACAGAAGGGCCTGCTCTTTGTCGCCGAACAGACCAGAGGCGAGGGGTCAGATAAATATCTGCTCAGGGTACTGACAATTACCGCAGGGCAAGTGGCATATATCATCGTATGTGAAGCTCCACTGCGTTCGTTCTACGACTATGAAAACAACTTCAACGCATTCATGAGCTCATTCAGAACGCTGTAGGACTTACAGCAGATTGGACGCCAACTCCGCCAGCATCGAGCGTTCACCCTTTTCCATCGTGACGTGCGCATACACGCCCTGGCCTTTCATTCTGTCGATCAGATAGGTAAGACCGTTACTTCGCGAATCGAGATAGGGTGTGTCAATCTGGTAAGGATCGCCGGTGAAAACGATCTTCGTCCCCTCTCCCGCACGGGTGATAATCGTCTTCACCTCGTGTGGCGTCAGGTTCTGCGCTTCATCGACAATGAAATAGACTCGCGGCAGAGAACGCCCCCGAATGTAGGCAAGCGCTGTTATGAGAAGCTTTTTTGTAGTGAGCATCTTCGCGATCTTCTGATACTCGACAGAATCATCCTCAAACTGGTTCTGTATCACCGAAAGATTGTCAAAAAGCGGCTGCATATAGGGATCGAGTTTACTTTCAATATCTCCGGGAAGATAGCCTATGTCACGGTTTGAGAGCGGAATTATCGGTCTTGCGAGCAATATCTGCTTGTAGGTTTTTCTCACTTCGATTGCGGCGGATAGTGCCATCAAGGTCTTGCCGGTTCCCGCTTTTCCGGCGAGAGTAACGAGGGATATCTCAGGGTTAATCAGTGCGTTTAACGCAAAGACCTGTTCCGCGTTACGTGGTACGATTCCGTAGGCTTTGCGCTTTTCAACAAACCTGATCGTACTGTCACTTTGCTGAAAAACGGTCAATATGCTGTGACTGTCATTTCGCAGAATAAAATACTCGTTTGGAAAAGGCTCCTTTTCGAGCGGAACATCACTGAGCGGAACAAAACCGTTTTTATATATGGAATCTATCATATCCGAGGGTATGTGCTCTATCAGATTTTTCCCCTTATATAAATCATCGATATCCTTGATCTTTCCGGTTTCGTAATCCTCGGCCATTACACCGACACTCTTGGCCTTCATCCGCAGATTGATATCCTTTGAAACGAGAACGACACGTCCGGGATACTTTTTGGAGAGATTGAAAGCGAGTGAAAGAATGCGATGATCGGCGTTGTCTTCCCAGAATATTTTACCGAACTCGGGATCGCGAAGCACATCGGTAAGTACGATGAGAAAGCCGCCGTTTTCGAGAGGTGCGCCCTCGTTCAGCAATTTATCGTGCGAAAGCGAATCCAGTTCTCTCGTGAATTCGCGCGCGTTATAGTTAATTATTTCATTTCCTTTCTTGAAACGGTCGACTTCTTCAAGAAGCGTAATCGGAATAACAACATTATGTTCATCAAAATGATATATAGAATTATAATCGTGCAGTATTACATTTGTATCGAGAACAAATATCTTTCCGTTTCCCTTAAACATGCTCTCCTCCGAAGATAGCATAATAGCAAACAAACGACATTATAACTGAGATATAGGGCAAGTCCTCTTGTTACACAAACATTTTTCCTTTGCAAAAAACGTCAAAGAAATACGGGCATTATCTAACAAATACATCTCCGGCACGTTTACAATCGCAATTCTATGGTACTTGTTTTTTTTCAACCCGAAATTCATATATAGGAATCTCTAAAAATTAACCTTCGCAACTCGAACCTCGAATAATTCCAATGAAAAACGAGGCAAAATCATTGCGAGTGGTAATTATTCGAGGTTCCCATATATAATAAAGCCCTGTCGATACGGACTTAATTTTCCCGAGCCGTTTGTATCATTTCTGCCATTCCGGCAAAACAGGACTTTCGAACTGCAGCGGCACCAAATCTTCATTTCCGAAAAAATCATAGGGAAGCACCAGCAGGCCGCCGTTTGCATCAAAATCGAGACTGTAGCCGAGATCCTTCGCAGTAGCATAATAGAGGTACCAGATGTATTGCGA
>JAEWVL010000433.1 GCA_023396665.1 Spirochaetota bacterium | reverse complement strand
TAATACGTTCACATGATGCGATCATATTATGTTGCTTGATAATGATCATGATAGCGCTTTTTTCACCGGTGTCAGGGATCCGCTAACGCCGGTGAAATGCATATCGAAAACAGCATTACGTCTATACTCGATGATGCCGCACATTTCGGATGGCTGCATCAGCAAAGAAGTTTTCCCGCAAGGTAATTTTCAAGCTCGTCAATTTTTATACGTTCCTGTTTCATCGAATCGCGTTCACGAACGGTGACCGAATTGTCATTTGCCGTGTCAAAATCGACGGTGATGCAGAACGGGGTACCAAGCTCATCCTGACGGCGATAGCGCTTGCCGATAGATTGTGTTTCATCATATTCGACATTCCAGCGCTTGATAAGCGTTTTGTAGATGTTATCTGCGCAGGCCATGAGATTCTCGTCTTTTGAAAGCGGCAAAACGGCCGCCTTAACGGGAGCCATTGAAGGATGAAAATGAAGAACAGTGCGCTCTTCGCCGTTTTCGAGCGTTTCCACGTCATAGGCATCACATAACAAGACCAAAGCCAGCCGATCAGCACCAAGAGCCGGTTCAACGACATAGGGAACAAAGCGTTCATTTGAAATCTTGTCGTGATAGCGAAGATCCTGTTTAGAGTTTTCCATGTGCTGCGTAATATCAAAGTCAGTTCGGCTGGCAATGCCCCACAATTCTCCCCAGCCGAAAGGAAACTCGTATTCTATGTCAGATGTACCGTTTGAATAATGAGAAAGCTCTTCTTTGGCGTGTTCGCGCATGCGCAGTTTATCCTTGCTTACGCCGATTTCAATGAGCCAGTCCATGCAGAACTTTTTCCAGTATTCGTACCACTCCACTTCGGTTCCTGGTTTGCAAAAGAATTCCATCTCCATCTGTTCGAATTCACGTGTGCGAAAGATGAAGTTGCCCGGCGTTATTTCATTGCGAAACGATTTACCGATCTGGCCGACGCCGAAAGGCAACTTCTGGCGGCAGTTTTCAGCGATATTTTTGAAATTGATAAATATACCCTGTGCGGTTTCGGGTCGAAGATAGACCTGATTTCCAGTGCCCTCAACAACACCGATCTCGGTTTTGAACATAAGATTGAATGCGCGCGGTTCGGTAAAATCCCGATTGCCGCATTTTGGGCACTGTATTGCGTGTTCTTTCATCATAGCGGCGACTTCTGCAAAATTTTTACCGGCCGTACAGCCGTTACCCAGTTTATCTTCAAGAAGATGATCGGCTCTGCTGCGTTCATTGCAGACCTTGCAATCGACAAGCGGATCAGAGAAATTGCCCACATGGCCCGATGCCATCCATACCTTGGGATTGAGCAGAATTGACGAATCAAGACCGACAATGTCCGGCCTTGTGGTGACAAATTTCTTCCACCAGAGATTTTTGATATTCCATTTCAGTTCGACGCCGTATGGGCCGTAGTCCCAGGTGTTCGCAAGACCGTCGTAAATTTCAGACCCCGGAAAAATGAATCCCCGGCGCTTGCACAGGCTGACCAGGTCTTTGAGTGTATCCATAATCTTTTGCTTTGCCATATCGTTGTCCTTATTCTTCTGCTGCGAATATCTCAGCGTAATATACATTATATTTGCGGGGGGATACGAACTGTCATATCCTCCCGCTGTATTCAATGTGTTACAGTTTTATTGCCTGTTCTTTTTCATCAGGGATTGCGCCGTTCGTACAGCCTCCATCGCGTCTCTCGAATAATACGCGCCTATTTCCTGTGCGTAATCGTCAGTTACGACGGCGCCGCCAATCATGACCGGTATATGCATGTTCTGTGAACGTACCCCATTGACAACCTTTTTCATCTCACCCATCGTTGTTGTCATGAGAGCTGATAGGGCGATAATATCGGCTCCAGCTTTTCGGGCATTGCTGATGATCGTTTCATCATCAACATCTTTTCCCAGATCTATCACTTTGAAGCTGTAGTTGCGAAACATCAAAGCGACAATATTCTTGCCGATATCATGAATATCCCCTTTTACCGTGGCAAGCACAATCGTGCCATCAGAAGTCTGTAAAGAACCTTTCGATAGAAGCGATTCGAGTTTTGAAAAACCTTTTTGCATCGTTTCAGCCGCCAGCATAAGCTGAGGCAGAAAATATATCTTTTTCTCGTATTTTTCACCGACAAGATTTATCGCGGGAATCATCGCATCGTCAACAATCTTCTTCGCTTCTATATTCTCTGACAGCGCTGTTTCTATCTCTTTGAGTATGTTCTCGGTATTGCCGGTCAACACGCACTCGAAGATTCTATCCATGGAAGTTTTCGCATTCGTCGTTACAGTACTTTCGTTCTTTTGCGACAGCTGTGATACGAGATGGGAAAGTGTCGGATCATTTCCGGAGAGCGCAAAAGCAGCAATTGCAAGATCGGTCGCGACCGGATTATCACTCATATACATGCGTAATCCTTCGAATACCGACATGGGTAAAAGAAAGTGCTCACAAGCGGATAATTTTGAAAAGTCACATATTGCCGCAGCACCACTCTGTTCAATTGTTTGTAAACAGCTCCGAATGGAGTCGTTAGAAATTCTTTGAACAGTATCACTTATATCATAGAAGGTCTGCGGGATAATCTCGGAATTTTCATCATAGCACAACACAGGAAAATGACCAAAGTGACGAATTGTTTCCGCGCTATGTGCTGTGTTTTTAATCAGCAGAGTTCCGGGATAGCTTCGCAGAATATCTTCGGATACCTCATGTTCTACCAAAGGCAAAACAGTTCGGGCTACACAGAGATTTTTTAACTGTGAAGACCTTATTGTATCTACAGCGATCAATTGAGCCCCATTGTTAGACTGTCGTGATATTCGCTGCGGCACAAGGCTTTTGTCGACAAGTATCGCGTCACGGTTATTTGCGATCAGGACTTTGGTGTTTGCTGGTGAACTATATCCCTTTTTCCCACTTAACTTCATGGCAGCTATGCGTATGTGTTCGGGACTTGTACCGCAGCAGCCGCCGATTATGCTCGCACCGGCATCGCAGAGCAGAAGAGATTTTTCTCCGAATTCCTCTGCAGACATGTCAAATACGGTTTTTCCATCAATCAGTTTTGGTAGTCCGGCATTTGGTTTCGCCAGAAGCGGGATACGAGCGCAGGAAGCCATACGGGCAATCCAAGTCGCCATTTTCTCGGGACCGGCCGAGCAGTTACAACCGAATGCGTCAATATCAAATGATTGCGCAATGGCAAGCGCTGCCATTGCATCGCTTCCGTTGAGGGTACGTCCGTCATCTTCGAAAGTCACGGATACCATGACGGGGAGATCACAGAGTGAACGTACGGCGATGATGGCGGCCCGTGTCTCCTGAATATCTATCATTGTTTCAATGACGAATCCGTCCACGCCTCCGGCGAGCAAAGCGGCAACCTGTTCGGTGTAGACTTCGACCGCATTATCGAAGGAAATATCTCCGAAAGGTTCTATGAAGCGTCCGGTAGGAGCAAGATCGCCGAATACATAGGCGTCGGTATTTGCTTTGGCCCTGGCGGCAAGGCCTGTATTGAGCTCAGCCAGACGCTCAACAAGAGAAAATTCTTCCAGTTTAAATCGATTGGCTCCGAAAGTTGGCGCATAGACGATACGGCTTCCGGCATCACGGTAATCACGATGCAGGCTGTTTATCGCTTCTGGATGCTCGTAAATCCAGAGTTCCGGACAAACACCTTTCGGCAGTCCCTTTTTAACGAGTTCGGTTCCGGTAGCACCGTCGAGTAGTACGATACCTTCTCTGAGCAGAGCGGCAAATTCATTTCTTGTCATTTACTATCACCGCTCCTTTTGTGCTTTTCCAGTGCAGCAATGCTTTTCATTATCAGGTCTGAAGAGGGGTTTGCAATTGCTGCGGTGAGTCCCCTTCCCCCAGCAGCTGAGAGAAAAGCCGCATTGACACTTTCACGTCCAGGTAAACCGAAAGAGACGTTTGAAAGTCCGCATACTGTCGCGAAACCCTCGTTCGTACACATTGCGATGAAGTCGAGGGTTAGCATGGCCGCGTTTTTATCGGAACCGATTGTCATGACCAGCGCATCTACGATGATATCTTCGGCACCAAGATGATAGCGATCAGACTCTTTCAGTATTCGCTCAAGACATTTCATTCTTTCAAGAGCCGTCTGGGGAATGCCCTTGTCATCGAGAGGAAGGGCAATGAAGGCGGCACCGTATTGAGACACCAGTGGCAGAACCTTTTCAAGGCGTTCCTGTTCTGCCGAAATTGAGTTAAAAAGAGCCCTGCCCGGATACAGCTGCAGTCCCGTTTGCGCTACAAGAGGCGATGTCGTATCGATCGCAAGAGGAAGCTCTGATATTTGTGAGAGCAGAGAAACCGCCTTACGCATTGTCGATGCCTCATCGATGCCGGCCATACCGACATTGACATCGAGGATGGATGCGCCTTTTGCCGCCTGTTCGGCGGCAAACTGACGGACAATGGAGAATGAACCTTCACGAAGTTCTGCCTGAAGCGCTTTTTTTCCTGTAGGATTAATTCGTTCACCGATGATTCTGAAGGGCTCATCATGCCCAAGCGTCGTATAGGAGCGGTTGCCCGAAAGCAGCAGCGACTTGACTTTTTTAATGCCGCATGACGCAGCCTTGAGACTTTTCAGTGCACGAATGTGATCCGGGGTGCTTCCGCAGCAGCCGCCGACAATCGATGCTCCAGCGTTCACCACCTGCTGCATGGCTTGCGCAAAATCGTCAGGACTCATGTCAAATTTCGTTTTTCCGTCAACAAGACGGGGATAGCCGGCATTGGGTTTCGCACACAGCGGGATTCGTGCGTAGGGGATGCAACGCTCGATCAATGCTGCTATTTTTTGCGGCCCTACGGAGCAGTTGCAACCGAAGGCGCAGATGCCGAGATTCTGCAGAGCGCAAAGTGCGGAAATTATATCACTGCCGTTAAGCGAATAACCGTTTTCATCGAAGCTCATACAGACGATCACCGGAAGACCGGTCTTACGGGCCGCAAGTACTGCAGCACGGGTTTCCTGAAGATCTATCATCGTTTCAATGAAAAATCCCTTTACCCCGCCCGCGGCAAGACCCTCGACCTGCTGCGAATAATGCGCTATCGCGTCTTCAAAAGAAACTTCGCCGAAGGGTTCGACAAATTTTCCCGATGTGGAGATGTCACCGAATAGTAGCGCATTCTTTACGGCATTATTACATATCTGAGCAAGCTCCCGATTCAGGCGCATGGTTTCTTTTTCGAGGCCGTATTGCGCAAGTTTCAGCGGGTTTCCCCCGAGGGTCGGAGTCAATATGATCGATGCGCCGGCTTCTTCGTATGCCTGAACGACCGATGCGGGGACCGCTGGATTATTAAGCGCCCACATTTCAGGGCACACTCCGACCGGCATACCCGCTTTGCTGAATTCGGTACCATAGGCACCGTCTATGACTGTCAGCTCCTTTTGAAAAAGGGCCATTATGCTCTCTCCTCAGGCAATCGCGGCGATTCCGATTACCGATTTTTCGGGAATAAGAAGTGAAGATGGTGTGAGGGTGAAACCTCTTTTGTCAAGTCCAAGTATGTCAAAAAAAATCCGCTGTGTCTGTATTACGAGATCACCGTAACCCGGAGAAAAACGACTCGGGGATACATTTTCTCCGCCTCGTTTGAATATCTGCGCACAGTAGCGTTGTGTCCAATCGAGTGCGGCATCGGTGCACTCAGAGGCAAGAGCGTCGTAAATAACGGCTTTGCCCATCTTCTGTTGCGCGGACAGTTCGGCTATTCTGGTGCTGACGGTAATTCCGGCACTTGCCGCCATTACCAGCAGTGAGGTGTATCCCCCCGTAAATGCGGAGAAACTTTCTGAATCGATTATCGCACCGTTTTCAAGTGTCAGCTGCGAGCCTGCCCTTTGTGCGATTGCGATTTTGCAATAGTAAGCGCGAAATTCGCAAAGTTCATAGGCTTCAGCCATGTTTGCGGTTATCCGCTGTTCATCTTCCGGACTCAATTGTGTTTTTGAAACTCTGTAACCGAGACGGGCCAGAATTTCCCTGCGGGGCGGCTGTACAACGGGCGACAGAGAGAAAATCTGATTGGGAGATGATGTATTCATTTGGTGATTTCAATCTCCCGTATTTTTTTTATTCTTTCGTAATTGAAGAAACGTTCCTCATTTCTGAGGTAACACCAGGCATGTACAATTATTTTTTTTCCCAGTTTGAAAAGATCATGTACGAGTATCTCGCGCTGTGTCTGTTTGCCGTCACGGTCGCGATATTCAATATAGTAGCGGTTTTCGGGTTTCAGTGCGCCGCTTATTGCCAATTTCTGAAGAAGATGATCACGGCAGCTGAAACCGCAGATTTCGGCAAGAGCGGTTTCCTTTATCTTCGATCCGAATAATTGCTTACAGGCATCGAGAAATATCTGCATGCAGCCTTTTGCATCGTCCAGGGCTCTGTGAAACGAAAGATCTATATTGAGGTGACGGCATACGGTTTCAAGTTTGTGATTCTTGATATCGGGATACACGTATTTCGCCAGAGAGACGGTGTCGTAGACGATATCGGGTGAAAAGGTTTTGCCGGCTTTCTTGAATGCTATCTGTAAAAACGACAGATCGAAGCGTGGGTTTTGAATGACGAGAGGACACGAATCGACGAAAGCCAGAACATTATCAAGTATGTCCGCTTCGAGAGGTGCATCGGCGAGCATTTCATCGGTGATGCCGTGTATGGCGCAGACTTCAGGCGGCATCGTCCGGCAGGGGTTGACCAGACTTGCAAACGATTTTGTGACGCTTCCCTTTTCATAATCAAAGCGCAGCATGCCGATTTCGCAAATTGCATCACGATAGGGGTTTACCCCGGTAGTTTCAAGATCGATGGCACAATATTCCATGCTCGTCAAAACTCTCCGATCATCCTCACTTC
>JAEWVL010000427.1 GCA_023396665.1 Spirochaetota bacterium | reverse complement strand
TTCAAAGAATGGCTTATGGGTATAAAGATTTCGAGTATCTAAGGTTGAAAATATTTCAGCAGTTCAATTTTAGAGATATTCGCTCAGTTTATGATTGTCTCTGAATCCCAAAAAACTGGAAAGAGGCGAAAATAATTATGGCAAGAAAAGACCTCTTCATCTGAAGAAGCGCGGATACTTTGTGTTTATCAGCGAAGTATTGAGATGCTCAAACAACTCTCTACGCCGCATGTTGCTTCGTTTTCATGAAATATTATCGGGCGTCGTGTCGTCAGGATCAGTCGGCAGGGAATCACTGCGGTTTATCCATCGCGGCTTTGAGAATTTTCAAGCCCTTCTGGCTCAGATGCGGTGTAATGAAATACAGATAGTTATCCATTCCCCGCATCACATTTTTCGGTGTCACCGCCTCTCCGCTCACGTAAAGGTACGAAAGCCAGAAATCCGTCAGTACCCACGAGCTCGATACAATCGCCTCAATCTCGGCATCGCCGATCTCGGCTTTAATCATGCGGTTTGCCGCCATCATCCGTATGAGCTCTGCGATGATACGGTGTTTTTCACTTTCGTTTTCGTGGTAGCATTTTGCGAGTTCGCTGTCCTGACTGAGAAGAGAGGGGAGTTCGAGATAAAAAAACCGGTAACGGTAATAGATATCCCCCATGGTTCTGGTCTTACCGATAAAGGAGGCGAGCTCTTCGCCGATATGAGTACTCTCCGACCAGATGAGAGTAAATTCGCCCGTGATCAGCGAAAATATTTCCCTGATAATTTCCTCCTTGTTTTTAAAATGGTAATAGAGGTTGCCGGGGCTGATCCCGCAGGCATCGGCGATATGATTTGTGGTTACGCTGTGCGAACCTTTCTCGTTAAAGATTTCGAGAGCTCTTTTAACAATTATCTCTTTTGTGTTTTTTTTCATGATCCTTCGTGTCGGTGACAATGATGCTTGTCTTTTTCAAATCACTTTAGTTGCACAATCTAGAGCAAATACTCTAATAAGTGCAAGCACTTTTTTAAACTATCCCCCCGTAAGCCGTCAAAAACATCTTGATTTTCTGAAAAGTCTCCATACTGTTCAGGTTGACGCTCGCTTTTCCTTATGACTGTCCTTTCAGGGCATCACATCGCCAGCGTTCGCTTTGTCTGTGCTCAAAATGCTGCAAGGTCTTCAAAATCGATGGAAGGAGCCGCATGAAAAGCAATATCCCCCTACCAGCTTCAGTGCCGCTTCGAAGAAGAAAAACGATCGGCTTTGTTTTTCAGTACACCGACGATTCATATGAACACACGATATGGAAGAGTGTCGTGAAACAGGCCGAGTTACATGATGTCAATCTGCTTTGCATTTCAACCGGTGCCATGGAACGCGGGACAAGCGTCCAGTTCGATTATCGCAAACGCGATATCCTTGATATTATTGATCCTGACCGCATCGATGGTTTCATTCTTCTCACAGCGGTGTATCTCAACTCCTACTCCGTCAGCGAGCTGAACAGTGAATTCGCCTCCTTTCTCGGCAAACCCTGCGTCACCATCGGCGGCGCTATTCCCGGATTTCCAGATATATCGGTTGATAACGTCACCGGAATGCGGGAAATTATGGAACATCTTATTCGCGATCACGGTTACCGCAAAATCGGTTTTGTGCGGGGCTCTTCATCCAATCCCGATTTTGAAGCGCGTTTTGAGACCTATAAAACAGTTCTGAAAGAAAACGCCATACCCGCCGACGAGAAGGCGGTACTCGACGCCTCAAGTCAAAACACCTACTTTTCCGGAACTACCGATTCGTATGATGAATTCATCAGGCGTAACGGTGACTTGCAGGCGATCGTTTGCGCCAGCGACTATATGGCGGTCAACATTGCACGAAAATTACGCGAGAATGAGTTAGCGGTTCCCGGACAGATTGCGGTGACAGGGTTTGATGATTCCGACGAGGGCAAAACCTTTTTTCCTCCGCTAACGAGTGTCAGGCAGCCGGTATATGAAATGGGTGAAAAAGCCTTTTGTGTTCTCATGGATGCGATTGAGGGAAAACCCTGTCAGGAGAAAATCATTCTTTCCACCCATGCTGTCATACGCCGTTCCTGTGGCTGTTTCCCCTTTTCCGTGAAGCGTTTTCCCCTGATAACTTGCGGTGAAGAGAATGCCGGCGGTAGTGATGATTCTCTGCTCCATACGCTCTCCGGGCGTATGGAGAAAATCTTTGATACGTCTTTCGGTGGCAAGGTCTTGTCAGAGATAAGTTCATCCCGGGCATCCGCTCTGGCGACAGCGGTTCTTGATGATCTTCGTTCGGGTACAGACAGCTATTTTCCCGAAGCGTTTTCCGCATTTGCCGAATCGGTTTTTTCCTGCGGTATCGATGTGTTTGCACTCAATCGCGTAATCGCAGAACTGTTCGAAATGCTCAAGTCAACCTGCGACTGCGCTGCGGGTTCAACATGGTTTGATGAGAACCTTGAAAGAGCGAAATATATCGTTGAAGAGATGGCGGCCGGCAAAATGGATTACAGTGAATCCAAACGGGGGGTTGCGGATATTAATTATATCACCTCTATTCTGAACTCTTCGATGAGTGTCGATGAACTTGCGGATAACATCATGGAGTACTACCCCCGATACGGTTTTCTTTCCTGTTTTATGGCGCTCTACACCGATGATTCGCGGCATAAGGCGCGTCTGGTCGCAGCCTTCGACAAGAAGACTGATTACCGCCTGCAGGATAAAACCGGAGTGTTTGATTCTTTTCGCATCGTACCCGAAGAGCTGGATCTGTTTGCCCGCAGAAAATCGTACTTTGTCACTTCTCTTTTTTACAATGATACGCCGCTCGGCTATATTCTGCTGGAGATAGATTTTATCGAGGGAAACATTTACGAGCTGCTTCCTTTCGAGGTTTCCCAGATAATCCACGCGATACGGCTGATGGAAAAAATCAGAAATCACAATATTGAACTGACAAGAAAAGTAGAAGAGAAAACAAGGGAACTCAGTGAGGCGAACGAACAGCTCAAAGAGCTGGATCGGCTCAAGAATGAATTTATAGCGAACATCTCGCACGATTTCCGTTCACCGCTGACCGTTATTCTGAACCTGTCCGAACTGGCACTTGATTACGACGATAGCATTTCAGAAAAGACGAAAGAGAAATTCCGCTCCGTTTACAATGCGTCGCTGCGGCTCAAGAGCACCATCGACAAGCTGCTCGATCTTGCTCGAATGGATGCAAAAGGCATGCGGCTGAAAATAGAGCCCGTGGATGTTCTGCAGTATCTTCATTCGCTCGTTGAATATTATTCCTCTTCGGTAATAGCCAGCGGTATTCGTATCGTTGCCCGCTTTCCTGAGCGTATCGACTCCCTTCTGTATACCGACAGGGACAAGCTTGAAGAGATACTCGATAATATCATGTCCAACGCGATCAAGTTTGTCGACCATCACATCGGAGAAATTTGCGTTTCTGCCGAAGAATCGAACGATTCGTTCACTATAACTATATCAGACAACGGGATCGGCATTCCTGCTGACAAGATCGATTCGATATTCAAGCGTTTTGAACAGGTGCATGAGGGGGTTAGCCGTTTTTTCGGGGGAACCGGTATCGGACTTGCCTTCGCCGTTCAGCTGGCCAGTCTTCTCCAGGGTGAACTGACGGCTCATTCCGAAGGGGAGGGCAGGGGAGCCCGGTTTACGCTGCGCCTGAAGAAGGGCAAGGAACACTTCGGCGGAATGGAGATTGCCGAGCCCGAAAAAGATGCACGAAGAAAAAACGATATGCGCTCACTTATCCGGGCCGATATGGACGAGCGGATGCAGACGCATGAGCTGTTGAGCATACTGCCCGAGCTTAACGTTGAGGGTGAACTTGACTACAGAAAGGGTCTTATACTTATCATCGATGACGACAAAAGCATCAGGGAAATAGTCATGACATATCTTTCCGCCAACGGTTTTAGAAATTTTATCGTTGCGGCGGACAGCCGGCAGGGTCTTGATGCCGTTTATGAGTATTCTCCCGATGTCATCATTTGCGATTACAACATGCCGCATATCAAGGGTGACGAGATTCACAACCGGCTTGCCGGCAACCCCCTGCATTGCGCTATTCCTTTTATATTTCTATCCGCACTCGCCGATGAAAGGGTTATTCTCGAGCGCAGGCAGATCGGGGCCGCCGCATATCTGAAAAAGCCGATAGATAAAAACCTCTTCGTACTTACTGTGCAGGAACAGCTAAAGAAGCGTTTCGAATACAGAAAGATTGCGCGCAAGGCGACAATCGACGAGTTAACGCAGGTCAATAACAGACAGGCGCTGATCGAGCATCTCAATAGAGAGCTATCCGCCAGAAATTTCCGTGATTTCTCATTAATCTTTTTCGATGTGGACAATTTCAAGTCAATCAATGACGAGTACGGACACCAGACGGGCGACAGAATTCTTTCCGGGATCGGACGCGCGCTTCAGGCGGCGATCAGAAAATCCGATATTGCCGGACGTTACGGCGGCGATGAGTTTGTTGTTCTGCTTCCCGATACCGGCCTCGGGAACGCAGTACATGTGGCCAACGAACTGAGAGAGGCCGTTTGCCGTGAACGCTTCGTCTCCGGAACAGCAGAACTTTTTGTTACATCCAGTTTCGGCGTCGCATCGCTGAAAGACAACGCCGCGCATATCGAACGCGAACTCGGCATCGAAAGCATTTCGGCCGTCTATGACGTTGCCGACAGAAAAAATGCAGATTGGACCCGCATAGAAATGCTGAAACAAAAGACGGGCGAGGTGCTGCTTGCGATGGCAGATGCCATGCTCTATGAGGCGAAAACCGGTCGCTGTAATGGATGCGGATTTGTCTCGAAAAAACGCGATTCCTTCAAAGAAGGGCGCTGCCCCTCTTGCGGCAGTATAGACATAGTTCCCGGACGAAACAGGGTAAAGGCCTTTCCCCCGCATCCTTAACGTGGCTATCATTGAAAACACTTCTCCACTCAGGCGAAAGCTGTCATGTTGCGGCCAAACGGCAAAGACCTGATCGCGGTCCGCAAAAAAAATAAATATTTTGCAATTTGCGCCAACAAAAGCCCTCCACGAAACGTTATATAGCAGAAGCCGCATTGCGACGCTGCGCTGCGGTATTCGGCGGGGGGCATATGCGCAATATAAGAACACACTGCTTTTCTTTTTGCGGGGGGATACTTATCCCCCCTCTTCGCAAGACCATATGCCTTTTGCGAAATCTTCTGCTGTTGACAATGCTCGCCTGTGAAGCGCCGCCGATGGACGGCGTTTGCGCTGCGGACGCCGATCTGGATGCCGTCGCTGGCGGCGCTCTGCCCGCGGCTATCGAGCTGTATTTCAGCGATCCCCCCGCCCCCGCAGCGGCGGAAAAACGCCTCTGTGAACTGATCGCCCTGCAGGCTTCGGGAGAGCTATATTTGTGTTGCTATGAAATAGACAGCGAGCCGGTTTTGGCGGCGCTTGCCGCGGCTGTTGCCAGAGGAGTGACACTGGTTTTTTGCGGTGATCCGGATAACGCCCATGACGAATCCTACAAACGCATGCAAGAGCTCACCGAGCCTGACAAATTTGCATTGCCCGACGAGTATTCGGGTACGGCTATCATGCACAACAAGTTCGTTCTTGTCACGGCCGATGACGGGCGCAAATTTGTCTGGTGCGGAAGTTCAAATATTACCGACACCGATCTTGTTTATAACAACAATAATGTTGTTATCATACGCAGCGAAGCAGTTTTCGATATCTATCTTCGCCAGCTCAGATTTCTGATGAAAATGAAAGATCGTCAGGGGCTTGCCTTTCCTCCGCTGGACAGAGTCGAGTGCGTCAGTATAGAGGGTGTCGTTCTTGAAATATTTTTCTCATACGCATTTGACGGCCGGGCGCCTTCCGGGCAGCCGATGGCTGTCGCGCGAGATCTTGTATCACGGGCATCAGGCGACATCCGCTTCATGATCTTCACCTTCGGCACACAGAATTACGCTGAACACGATCTGGTCGCAGCGCTGACATGTAAGGCGTCATCACTTGCCTTGCGAGGCATCTTTGACAAAAGCCAGGCCGCAACATCGCATGGCGCCGAAGTCTTTCTCGGTATGCGCGAAGCCGGTCTGGCTGTGCTGTGTGACGGTAACGAAAACATGAAACCGGACTCGGTGTTCGGCGGGGGCAAGCTGCATCACAAGGTGCTCATCGTTGATCCCGACGATCCCGCCAAAGCCGCTGTGCTTACCGGTTCGATGAATTTCACGCGCAGTGCCAATTCGATCAATGCCGAGAACTCGATAATCATTCATTCGTACGCCGCGGCACAGCTCTATAAAGCCGAGTTCGAACGGCGATGGCGCGAGGCCGCGCTGTGATGAAGGCCATCGGTGTCGTTATCATTCTTCTGCTTGCCGCCTGTGATTGTCCTGATCGCCCGATCGTCGTTAACGAGCTGTGCCGCCTTTCATTCGATCCGGACACATCGGAACGAATTGTCATCGACTGTCTCAGAAGTGCGCGCATCAGTATCGATATAGCTCTCTACGGTTTTGACAATGACCCGGTTGCGGATGAGCTTGTCGCGGCCGCCCGCCGGGGTGTGCGCGTGCGTTGTGTGAGCGAGTATGACAGCGAGTCATCAGCCTCCTGGCAGCGTCTCATCGCCGAATCTCGTCAGAATACTGCGGTTTCGCTTCGCGTTGTATTCGGCAACAGCTCGGGAATAATGCACAACAAGTATTTCGTCATCGACGGTGTTTATCTGATAAGCGGTTCCACAAATCTCACGCAGGGAATGTACCGGCACTTCAACAATCTTGTCCTTATAAAAAGTGCGGCTCTGGCGGCTGATTATCTTCTTGACTTCGAGGTTCTCTTCGCCGGTTACAATGCCGCCGCAAAGGGTAATGATCTCGCGCTTGATCCGCTGAAAAACGGGTTTAACGCCGTTCATGGCGCCGGCAGAACTTTTGACGAAGAAGCTCATGTGATCGGCGATATGTCCGTCACGGCATATTTTACGCCCTACAAGGCGCTGTTTTCGGGTTACCGCAAGGCTGAGGCCC
>JAEWVL010000402.1 GCA_023396665.1 Spirochaetota bacterium | reverse complement strand
ATCTAGCACCGGAGCAGTCGGGCAAGATGAACAGGCCTGTCGATTATCGGGCCGATTTTTATTCCTTAGGGGTCAGTTTCTACGAGATGCTCGCCGGAGAGCTGCCCTTCAATTCGCACGATCCTGTCGAACTGGTACATTTTCACATCGCCCGTGATCCGGTGCCGCTGCATGATCGCGATGCCGATATCCCCCGTCCGGTATCGGATATCGTTCAGAAACTGCTGGCAAAAAACGCCGACAGCCGTTACCAGAGCAGTGAAGGGCTTATGAGCGATTTGGCACAGTGCATAAATCTTGAAAAGCAGCACGGGTATATTCCCTCCTTTCGAATTGCCGAGAAAGATTTCTCTTCTATTTTCCGAATCACCTCGCGCATGTACGGCCGTGAAAAGGAGATCAGTCTTCTGCGAAACTCCTTTAACTGGGTCAAAAACGGCCATATCGAGTTGGTACTGGTTTCCGGTGAAGCCGGAATAGGAAAAAGCAAAATCGTTAAAGAGCTCGAACGTGAGGTTATCACGAGCGGCGGCTTTTTTCTTGAAAGCTGCTGCGACGAATTTAACCGAAACACCCCCTATCATTGCGTCAGGCAGCTGATAGCCGCCTTTGCGGAGCAGATTCTGGTCAAGCCGAGAGGCACTATCGATGAATGGCGAACACGCCTTTCACGCCTCGGAGAAAACGTCAGTCTTATCTGCGAGATAATACCCGAGTTTCGCGCGCTTGTCGATGATTTCAAATCTTCCGAAAAGGAATCGCTTGAAAAGGAGATATGCACAAAAATCGCCCTGCAGCAGCTGCTCTCTCAGATGGCAGCTGCAGATTCGCCGCTGGTGCTTGCGATTGAAAATGTGCACTGGATAGACTCCGCATCGCTTGTTTTTCTGCATCTGCTCATGGTGACAAAAGAGCACCGCTATCTGCTCGTCATAGGTTCCTATCGTGACGGCGAGGTGAATCCCTCGCATCCCCTGATGCTCACCGTCAATGAAATCAATAATTCCGGTACGACCCCCGTACAGGATATTCGTGTGCGCAAGCTCGATATCGAGGATATCTCCCGCATCGCCGCCGACACGCTCAAGACCGAGCCGCAGAGTGTGCGTATGCTCGCTAACGAGATATACGTCAAGACGGGGGGCAATCCCTTTTTCGTGAACGAATTTCTGCAGTCATTGTATGAAGACGGACTCGTACAGTGCGACAGCGTCAGCGGTGAATGGACCTGGAATTTTCCCGGTGTCAAGGCCAAGCCTTTTACGGTCAATATGGTCGATCTGCTCTCGGCCGAGATAGCGCATCTGGATCCTTCGATACGCGAGCCGCTTGTTTTTGCCGCCGCTATCGGGCCCTCTTTTTCTCTCGATCTTCTCGGTGCGGTTTGTCTTCGCCCCAGAGATTATATTCTCAGTTCAATTCGGGTTGCGCTCGACGAAGGGCTTCTGCAAAGGGATGCTGACGGATACAGCTTCGCGCATGAACGCGTGCGTCAGGCCGCTCTGGCGTTTCTGAGCGATGACCAGCAGCAGGTTATTCACCGGCAGATAGGCCACTATCTGCTGGCGAATCCGCCAGACGCCTCGGATGCGCGTTTCTTCGAGGTGGTGAATCATCTTGATTATTCCGTTCCCCTTGTCATCGATCGAAACGAAAAACTCTTTCTTGCCCGCCTGAATCTTGAGGCCGGAAAAAAATCAAAGGAATCCGCCGCCTACAGGATATCCCTGCGCTACTATCTGACGGGTATACGGCTGTTGTCCGACAATTGCTGGACCGACGAGTACGACCTCAGCCTTGATCTTTATCTGGGAGCCGTCGAGACGTCGATGTACTGCGGCGAATTTCAGCAGATGCACCATTATATCGGAATGATCGATGTGAAACGTCTGCGGCTTGCGGACAGGGCGAGACTGTACGAATTGAAGATACAATCTTTTACGGTTCAGAACAAGCCTTCAGAAGCGGTTGAAGCGGGACTCTTCGCCCTTTCCTTTCTGGGAATCAGAATCAGTACTCATCCCGGTTCCCTGAAGACCGCGCTGCTGATGGCGAAATTGCGACTGCGAATGATCATCAGCCCTCCAGGATCAAAGCGTTCAGTCATGAACGAACGCAAACTCAAGGCGGCATGCGCGATATTGCATGCTGTTTCCCGGGCCGCTTTTCTATTTGACAGTGATCTGTATCGCTCGGCGCTTGCTCGCCATGCGCTTATAAGTCTGCGAAGAGGGTTTTGCGAGACGACGCCTTCTGTTTTCGCGCAATTCGGCGCGCTGATCTGCGCCGAGGGCAAGCTGCGCAACGCACAGCGTTTCGGAAAAAGCGCCCTGTCCCGCGTTTCATCGGGAAGCTGGCAGCGCTATGAACCGGCGGTTCAGCTTTATTATTGCGCCGGAATAGTGTTGAGCGATGAGCCTGACACGCGCTTTCTCGATATTTACCGGGAAGCGGTCGAGAAGGAACAGTTCGAAATTGCCGGTCTCTCGTTGTACACGCACTGCATGCACCTGTTTCTTTCGGGAAAGAACCTGAGTAAAGTTCTCGCCGCTGTGCGAACGCATAGAAACACGGTCATTGATCTGAAACAGCATCAGCTTGTTGCGCTTTTCAGCGGATTTGAGAACTCGCTATCCCGTCTGACCGGTGAAGATCGTTCGCCGTCATACGAAGGCGAACCAGGTTCCGCACCGGTCTTCGTGTCCTTTATCTTCAACGAGTATTCCAGGGTTTGTGATCAGGTTCGGACGCAATCGGTGCTGTGTGAAAAATATCTTTTCATAACGGTCAATTGTACGCTTCAGTTTTATGAGTCGCTTGCAAGCTCTTATCTCGACAGAAACTTTTTTGCGGAACTGTCGATACCCAAAATACAAAGTGTGATAAAGAAAACAATAAGGCGTAAAAATGAGCAGGATTCCCCGGCGCAGGGGAGAATCTTTCTTCTTCAGGCGCGTTATTACGCCCTGTTGGGAAACGCGGTGAAGGCCGAGTTGTTTTTTGAACGTGCGGTCGCTTTTTTTTCACAGCAAAACCGTGCCGACGAACTTGCGATCGCCTGTGAGCTCGCCGCCGAGTGGTATCACTCAACAGGAAAAAAACGCATTGCCCGCGCATTCGTTCGCGATGCCTATCGCAATTACGCAAAATGGGGAGCCTACGGCAAATGTGCCCAGCTCGCAGCCTGTTACGAAGATTCGATTGACCGTGCCTTGTTCCGTGATGCAATGAATTCCGGTGCGGAAGCCGAAGCCGAACAGTTTCTCAACAGTGATCTTGCCGAGATAGGCGCGATCATCCAGTCGTCGCAGGCGCTCTCCGGTGAGATCAAGTACTCAAAACTTATCGATTGCATGATGAAGATCATGATGGAGAATTCGGGCGCTTCACGCGCTTTTCTCGTTCTCGATTCTGATGGGGTGCAGACTATTGAAGCAGAATCGTGTATGGAAGAGTCGATCGTAACGCAGATATCCCCGGTCAGGGTCGATGAACAGGCTTCTGATCGTTTTCCCCTGTCGGTGATCAACTATGTTTCGCGTACAAGGCAGCTGCTCGTTCTGGACAACGCCGCACACTCCGATAAATTTTCAAACGACATTTATATCGCAAAACATAATGTCATGTCGCTGCTCTGTCTTCCCGTAATCGCGCGCGAGAAAATGGCGGGTCTGATCTGTCTTGAAAATCGTACGCTCAGCGGACTGTTTTCACCCGATCGCATCCGCATTCTCGAAATTATCAGCTCGCAGGCGGCAATATCCATTCAAAATTCAAAACTGTATGATCAGCTCGAAGACTATTCGAAAAAACTGGAAGACAAGGTTCGCGAACGCATGCGTGAGGTCGAGAAGGTCAACGAAAACCTGATGGACATCAACCGCCTGCTCAGGGAAGCCCGCATAGAGGCCGAACGCGATATGCGTATGGCCTCCAGTGTGCAGACGAGTTTCATGCCGGCTCTTTCCGAGAGCTGGAAAAAATGGGAGGTTGCTATCGCCTATCGTTCGATGTCGGGAGTTTCGGGCGACTTTTACGATTACTACGAGCATGAGGGCGAGCTGGCCGGAGTGGGGCTTTTTGACGTTTCCGGTCACGGCATATCATCGGGCTTGATCACGGTGCTCGCGCGTTCGATTTTTCACCGCTACTTCAGCGAACATTGCGATCAACCGCTCAACGTGATCATCGAGCAGATCAATAACCTGCTCATCGAAGAGCTGCGACATTCCGGCAACTATCTGACAGGTGTCATGCTCAAGTTTTCCGATTCGACTGTAGAATACGTAAACGCCGCACATCCCGCCATAGTGGGGCACAGTGCCGCGGATAACAGAGGCCGGGTCATCAGCGGAAAAAATGATTCCTGGCGGGGAGGCTTTCTCGGTCTCGAATTTGTCAAATCGCCGTTCGGCGTGGTAAATCTGTCGATGCAAAGCGGCGATTCGCTGCTGCTTTTCTCGGATTGTCTTAACGAGGGGAGAAATCCCGAGAAACAGGATTTCGGCTACAAAAGAATTATCGAATCGCTCTGCCGTGTGCCTGGCCGTGATGCAGCACAGATGCTGAACGACCTCGTTGATGATTATAACGCCTTTATCGGAAAAAAAGATCTGCAGGATGACCTGACCATCATGCTTGTTCGCAAAAGATGATTATATACATACGGTTCGTGTGCTCGAATAGTATTTTATCACTTGACAGTTGATAGAATCTCGCTCAATTTCTTTCATATGAAACAAATGTACTTAACTATAGCTAAAAAGATAAAACAGGAAATATCCAGAGAATACTCAGTATGCGATATGCGTGTATACGGTTCGTGTGCTCGAAATGAAGATACGGAGTATTCCGATGTTGATGTGTATGTTGAGCTTGATCAGACAAACCGCGAAGTAAAAAAACGTATTCAAACTATATTCTGGGAGCAGTCGCTCCAGTATAACCGGCTGATAACACCGCTTTTGTTATCAAAATATGAGGCTGAACAGTCGCCTCTGAGATCGTCACCGATTTTGTGCAATATAAAATCAGAAGGTATTATAATTTGAGCGACAAAGATCTGCTTTGTGCATATCGTTTTGAGCAATCATGCGAGACCTTGAAGGATGCTCGTTTGTTGCTCGAAAGCGGCGGTTCTTTGCGCTCAGTGGTCAACAGATCATATTACGCGGTCTTTTACGCTATTCTTGCATTGTTCCTGAAGTTCGAAGTTATTATTAACACATCAAAACATTCTGGAGTGATAACTGTTTTTGATAAAGAGTTTATCAAGACCGGCCTGATTGACAGGAAATTCTCATCATTTCTGCATTCGCTCTTTGATAACAGACAGGAGTTTGATTACAGGGAGTTTGCCTCTATCGAGAGAGCCGAAGCGGAAGAGGTCATCGTCATGACAGAAGAATTCATCGAGCTCGTCAGAAACATGAATACAGAATAACCTTTAAAAACCCCTCAGAACGACGCAAACGCGACGAAATGAAAGGCCGGCTCCTCGTAGGGGTGCGTGCGTCGAATCGCGTCGCATACAGAAGCGATGCACTCATCTTCACAGATCATCTCGATACGCAGTTCGCCCACTTTTTCAATCTTGCCAATCGATCCGATAAAGGGTTCCGCGCCTTCGAGCGCCCTGAACTGAGCGCTGCCGCTGCTTTCAAAACAGCAGCAGTCGTAATTCTTATAACGCCCCGCACCCGCTTCAAAGCAGGCTTCTTTCACCTTTTCTGCATGGCTTTCCGGCACAAAGACGACGAGCTGATGCATTGTTTTCTCCTTGCAAGTATTTTTCGTTTTTACAGAGTGTAAATCAGGCGGCTTCAGTGCCCGACTTGCGGTCCGTCGGCAGTACCGAGTATCGTGTACGCTGTACGGCCTGTCAATTTTTGTTTTGTTTACGAAGATGCGGGGGGATACGACCCGCGGCAATTTTACGTGCCGCAGCGCTTGTAGAACGTTCAGGCGTTCACGTGGACCGTATCCCCCCGTAAAAATATAAAAGGGAATCTCGGAAAATAATCTTCGCAACGCGAACCTCGAATAATTTCTGTTAAAACCGGGGTAAAGTCAATGCGAGTGTTCTGGTTCGGGCTTCCCGTAAGGAACTTGTATCAATGGCTCGCTCACCCGAATACCGTGAAATCGTCATCGCCGGGCCGACGGCCTCGGGCAAAACCGCCTGCGCCGTCGCGGTCGCCGCTGCGCGAAACGGCGAGATACTCTCCGCCGATTCGCGTCAGGTCTACCGATTGCTCGACATCGGCACCGGCAAAGATCTCGCCGAGTATCGCGCGCAGGGGCGGCCGATACCCTTTCATCTCATAGACATAGCCGACGTCACTGAAAAATACACCCTCTACCGCTACTGCAATGATTTTAACGAAGCGATCATTACGGTGCGCGCGCGCGGAGCGCTTCCCGTCGTGTGCGGTGGAACGGGGCTCTATGTCGAGGCACTGTTGCGAGGCTACAAGGTCAGCGAGGTGCCGGAAGACGAGATGTTGCGCAATGCATTGATGGCCGAACCCATGGATGATCTGCTGATGAAACTGGCGCAGTATCCTAATTTATATAATCGCTGCGACAAAAGTTCGCGTAAACGTGTGGTGCGCGCGCTCGAGATCGCGCAGCATCGCGGAGACGGCGAAACCGAAACCAGGGTGCCCTCGGTGCTGAAAAACCCCCTGGTGGTGATTATTTCTCCGCCGGCGGAAACACTTCGCGTTCGCATAGCCGCCCGTCTCGACGCGCGTCTTGAAAGCGGTATGATAGACGAAGTCCGCTCGCTGCGCGAATCGGGAGTTTCCGACGAGCGGCTTCTCATGCTCGGAATGGAATATGCCGCCATTCTTCGTTATCTGAACGGTTCCATGGGTTATCCGCAGATGCGGGAACATCTATACAATGAAATTTGCAGACTTGCCAAACGCCAGCGAACCTGGTTTCGGGGAATGCAGCGCCGGGGTGTTGCGTGCCATTGGCTGGAAAGCGCTGACCATGAGGCGGTGTTGCGCCTGTTCGATGCTTCTCAAACCGGAACAGGTTGAATAGAATCAGCCATATCGGCTCTTAGCTATTAAGGCGGCGTTTCGCTTTTCTCTTTCGCACAGGCGATTGTGAAAAGAACTTGACGATCACTTACAATCAACTGAAATGGATCAATCAATGGGGATGTAGCTCAGCTGGGAGAGCATCACAATGGCATTGTGAGGGTCGCGCGTTCGAGCCGCGTCATCTCCATTTTCTTTCTTCTTAACTATCCGAAAATCCGCGTAAGAAAATACCCAAAAAAATATTTGCCTGAAAGTGCGTCTGAATACGATTTTGAAATTATATTTGTATGTCTATTTTCAACAGTTTTGTCTCTTCGAATTGTTATCATGAGTCTACATTTGCGTCTCTTCGCTTTTAGGCCGGAGTTGATTTGTGATTGCAGCAAAAGCAATGTTGTGTTATTGTTGCTGGTGGCAATTTCAGAGATTTCCATCATAAAATGAAGCTCAAGTTCTGTTGAAAGGTCGTCTGTATCCCCCCATAACCCCGATCGCACTTGACAGAAGATCACTGTATCCCTGTACTAACGCATACCTGAAGACGAATAGGCTTATGTATGGATTCTTTCCGACCGGAACATATACCCCAGATTTTTCTGTTTTTCACGTCATTTCTGGGTTTTTTGCTGTGCCTGTCTATGGCCCTGGCACAGCGCAAGAGCTATGAGAAATTTCTTTTTATAGCGATTCATTCCAGTCTCTCTGTCATGATATTGGAACACGTGCTGAATAACTACTATCTGTCAAAGGGACACAGTCTTGTTCTTGATGCTGTGCTCGGTTGGATGGAATTTTTCAAGGTGCTCATCGGCCCGCTGTTTCTTCTGTATCATCAGTATTATACGGGAATCGGGCGGGGTTTCAGGAGACGCTATCTCTTGCATTTTCTGCCTTTCTCGATCGTTTCACTCATGATTATAAGTTCCGCGAGCGGGCTTTATCGTTTCGATATTATGATGAAGCGC
>JAEWVL010000396.1 GCA_023396665.1 Spirochaetota bacterium | reverse complement strand
TCCCAGCCCTTCACCGGCCAGTTTTTCATCGATTTCGATGCCGGCACGATTCTGGTAAAAATAACTCATCGAGTCTTTTTTCAGCGAAGCGTACAGATCGTTTCTGATATCGAAGGGAAAACTCTGCAATTCACCCATTTTTAATATATAAGAAGAACCCTTCTTTTTATACGATGTAAATTCTATATGATGAATAAAATCGCGTGAGGTGAGATCCTCGCCCATGGGCTTCGTTACACCCTTAGCGACAACTTTTCCCTTCTCGTCAAGAAGCTCCCATTTCTGCGCCTCTTTCGCGTCGCTGAGGACAACGGCGAGTTTCGGCTGTGATATGAGGTATCCGTGCTGGTTGACACGCACCTTGGGCAGCTTGTCCAGCGGGATGGTTTTACGCACGATTATCTTCGGCAGATTCTTTCGCGAGGGCTCGGGGATATCGGCCGAACCGAGCTCGAAGAAAACCCCCGTTCCGAAAAGTTTCGGATTCTGCCAGGATTTGTCGCCCGTGTCATAGGCGGACCATATCAGTTTCGAATCGCGATCTTTTATCGTCGCGCCGTTCGCCTGAAACTGCATGCCGATGGTGAAACCGTGATAGGGAACGATGTTGTTATCGAGCTTAATGGCCAGCTCTACGCCCCATCCCCCCTCGATCTTGAAGGCAAAGCCCGTCACATCATAGCCCTCTTCGGCGAAGCGCACCCCGGTAAGCGAAAGCGTCGCCGGATTGGTATTGCCGATATTGGTCGCGTTCACGTTCGCCTGAACGATTCCCGGACCGTACTGCGTCACGTCAAGATCGCCGGAAAGATTGAAATAGAATTCGAAGGAATCCTCGTTCCAGAAGTTCTGCCCGTGGCGTCCGGCGATGATCTTTTTGTCGGGCATGGTCATGGTGATATAAATGTTCCTTTTGTCGGAACAGATCGCCCAGCTGAACCTGCCGTTATCTGAAACATCACCCGAGGTGTAGGGGCCTTCGACGACATCATAGTGCGGAATGTCTTTCCAGTCATCGAGTTTGCCGTCGACGCTGATCTTCACCGGATAGGGGATATACACAAGCTCGCTCTTTTTGCCTTCGGGAACGCTCACGTTCGCGAATACCAGCGAGGGAAACACAGCAAAACACAAAAGAACGGCGATTAAAAATTTACCCATATACTCTCCTCCCAATAAATTCCGGAAAATCAGCTCTGCACGCTGACATGCATCGACTGCCGAACGCAGATGTGTAGACACGGGATCGACAGAGCTCATCATTCAGCGGCATCGATAAATGCGGAAACAAAGACCCTATCGATCAGTCCTGCAATTTTGTCATTTTTGGATTTGAATCAATTTACGTGAAGGCCCGGGCATTTCAAGCACTAATTATGCTTTTGCGGCAACAAATTCAAAGAATGAGTAACTGTTAAAGCCCATTACATATGGATCGCAATTATTTCCAACCTGGCGCTGCGCTATTACAGCAATTTCGGGTTGCAAAATACTCTTTCGATTGAGACGCTTACCGCAATATATCGATAATAAAAAACACGAATGACACCAGGAGACCACGAATGAGAAAAACAATATTCCTGATTTTTATGGCACTATCCTTCATTGTTTTCACCCTGCCCGGCTTTTCTCAAACTGCCGATTCGGTCACGGGAAAATGGTACACCGAAGGCAACGAATCGATTGTCGAAGTTTACAAAGTCAATGACAAGTTCTACGGAAAAATTACCTGGCTTCAGGAACCGAACGGTGACGACGGCAAGCCACAGCTTGACACTAAAAACCCGGACACAGCAAAGCGCTCGCAGAAGATTGAAGGACTCGTCATAATGCGTAATTTCACGTACAAGGGCGGCAACAAATGGGCCGATGGCAAGATATATGATCCCGAAAGCGGCAAGACCTACAGCTGCGAGATGACGCTCGACGGGAACCGACTGAATGTGCGGGGTTTCGTCGGTGTTTCTGCACTGGGCCGAACCTCGGCCTGGAACAGGGTTCGTTAAGATACAGGGACGTAATCATCAGAAGAGACCTATTCGGAAAACGAGAAGCACATCGTTCAATGTACGATGTGCTTCTTACCTGAATTTCTCAGCATAAGCGCTTCGCTCAAGAAAGTCCGCACCGTCTTCGAGGTTCATCATATCACAGACTGCCTGATGCTTGTCTGATGCTTTTGCATAATAGGCCTCACAAATTTTGTAGCCCACGTAATAGCCCGTATTTGTCGGCCGGACATCGCTTTCGACGTACAGCCAATCCCCGAAGTCGTATCCGTTCATGATCTTTTCAAATTCGGCCCACAGTTCCGACTCATGGGCATCGCCGTATGCCTGAAGCTCATCGTTGTCGTATCTTTCACATACGAGATATTCAATAAAATTCGCAGAGCCCTCGATGAGCGAATGCGCAAGCAGTGTGTCCCGATCGGGCGGCAGATAACGTTGCTGAACATGGACATATTCGTGTACGACAAGCCCGGGTATGGAATCGGGCCCCTGAATGAACTTGACGAAATCCGCATTAACTCCGCTCAAGGGTGTGTTCTCATCGGCCAGATAGGCTTCGATCGCCAGATCAACCGCATAGCCGGTGTAAGTTCCTCCGTTGGAAAGATCACCGATCATGAAATACATATCGGGATAAACGGCTTCGGGATACAGTTCTTCGAGCCGCTGCAGCGCCCCCATGATTCTCTCGCGCATTTCATCGGACTTAAGGTTCTCGCTTGTCCGGCGCACCGCGTCGTAATAGGGTTTGGCCGCAGCGATGCGCTCGACAAAATACGAGAGCGGAACGTAGAGGCAGAACTTGTTCCCGATCATCCATCTGAGCTGATCGCTTGCCGCATCGACATAGTTACGCTGAAATACACAAACCTGTTCTTCCGGGCTGTCACAGGCGAACGCTTTGTCGTAAGCAAGCCAGAATGTGTCTATATCCGATGTAAACATGCGCGCCCCGTCCGGGGTATCGGCAAAGTCGGGAGCGTTGTCTTCGTCGGATGCGCATGCCGTAATAATTATTATAATCAACAGCGATAAAACCAACTTCATGTTTGCATTCCTCCGGAAAACATACGATCTCTTTTGCAAACAGAGACGGATTTATTCAAGTATAAATACTCCCGGCTTTACCGTTAAATGTTTATACACTTATCTATCTTTTCGGCCGCATATTTCCGTAAAACGGTAAGTACGGTTAGCGGAAACAAGAAAAAGAATTGTGATTGATCTCCACCTTACGCCATATGGCGGCATATTCTGATTATCGGGCGGTAGCGTTATGCACAGAATCGGCGAACTCGCGGCAATCGGCACCTCGGTTTCATGGACCATCGGTGCCCTCGTCATGGAACGATCGGTGCGAAGCGTCGGGGTAATGGCGGTGAACACGCTTAAGGTCGCCTTCGGCGGGCTCTACCTCACACTGCTCGCCTTGTGGCTGAACGGCGCGTTGTTTCCCGCGGCGGTGCCGCCTGACGCATGGCTTTACATCGGAGTGTCGGCGTTTCTCGGTTTCGTCATCGGCGACTATTTTCTCTTTCACGCCTACGCGCTCGTCGGTTCGCGGCTTGCGATGCTGCTCATGTCCGTTTCGGTACCGCTGACCGCTATAGCCGCCTATCTTGTTTTCGGTGAAGCGCTCGGGGGGATGGCGCTGGCCGGAATGGCATTGTGTGTGACGGGCATCGCGCTGACGGTCATGTCGGGTAAAAACAACAAGACAGATGAACACACGGACGGCGGGCGTTATTTCAAAGGCGTCGTATTCGGGCTGCTCTCGGGCCTGAGCATGGCCGCCTCGACGCTGTGTACGAAAAAGGGCGCCGTCGGAATTGACGCCGTATCGGCGACACAGATTCGCATCTTCTGCGCCTGTGCGGGATTTATGCTGTTCGCCATGCTGACGGGAAAAACGGGTGAGATTCGCTCGGCGATAGTTGACCGGCGCGCTTTGGCGCTCATCGCGATCGGCGGTGTCTTCGGACCTTTCGTAGGGGTGGGGCTTCTTCTGTTCGCGATTCAGAACGCCGAGGCCGGCGTCGTCTCAACACTCAGTTCTTTTTCGCCGGTTCTGATTATTCCGGCATCGATGATTCTGTTTCGCAGAAAGGTCTCTATCGGCGAGATTGCGGGGGCTCTCATCGCCGTCGCGGGCATCGCGCTGATTTTTCTCTGATATCCGGCGTGATACGCAGGCGTGCGGTTTCTATAGGGCATACGTAGTGGATTATCTGGATTACCATTAAAGAGGCGACAATATGAATAAACGAAAACCTGTACATCCCGGAGTGCTGCTGCTCGAAGAAGTGATTAAGCCCCTGAATATGACAATTACTCAAGCCGCTGAAGATCTCGGTGTTTCACGAAAGACGCTCTCCGAACTTGTGAACGGCCGCTGCAACCTGAGTCCCGAAATGGCCATTCGCATCGCGAAAGCGACAGGCACGACCCCGGACAGCTGGCTTTTCATGCAGACGAAACTTGATCTTTGGACCGCCATGCAGAAAAAACCGCAAATACGTTCTTCTTTTCCCTCGTCCGTTGCGGTATAATTAATGGGCCTCCGTCACATTCTCTGCCGTTTGTATTTATTCCATTCGTCTTCGGCCGAAACTTTCAGCACCTTGTAAATTTTCTCGGTCTGTTCGATCTGACTGTCATTCGCTTTAAGCTGCGCCAGATATTCACGGTATTTCTGCAGGGCCATCATATGCCAGGACATCGATGTCAGAAGAAGCTGACGGGCATCCCAGAGCGATTTCTCGTTACCGGGATCAAGCGTATTAATACGCATGACAAGATTCTGAATCGAGGTGTATACGGCCTGCGCCTGTGCGTCAGACTCGTCGAATTTTCTTTTGAGGGCAAGCGATTCGACGAGGGGATACTCATTTTTAATAATGCCGGCGAATTGCGCTGCAATTTCCTTTTCGCCAGCGCGGAACTTTTTCTCGACCACTGCTCCGCCCTGTTTTGCGCCGGTCAGTTTCTGGCTGTCCGTTCTCGCCCCCCTGGTCAGAATTTCACCGTAAATCTCATAGACCGTTCTGAAATACTCCATCGCTTTTGCATAATCATCACAGTACTCTTTTACCAGAGCAGCTTCGGAGATGCGATCGCCCTGTTTCGCCAGTTCAACCGATTTTACCAGCTTGAGCGAAAACGATCGCAGAAGCGGCATCATCGCCGAAAGATTCTGTTTCAGCGTATCGAATTCGGGATAATTGCTTACCAGCGTGATTGCTGCGACCGAGCGTTCAATTGCGTCAAGCGAGGGATCAAGAGCCTTTGCATGTTCAAGCGCAGCATCGAAATTGTCATAGCGCCGGGCCTCGATCACCCTGCTGTAGGCGGCGGTGAATTTATTCATTTCGATTTGTATAATAGATTCTATCACCGCAAGAGCGGCTTTGGCTTTTTCCCAGTCCGCCATGCTCATGTAAGCGGAAGTTTCATCCGCATTAAACGCGGCCCCCTCCGCTGCCGCTGTATCTTTCGGCGCTGCGGGGGGATACGAATTCTTTATCTCATTCACATCCGAATCTTTACACGACACGACACAATTGAGAAGCAGAAGAAACAGGACAGTCACACGCTGTAATTTTTTCATGGCCCACCCTCACCCATGGCCGAAAATGGAATCTAAATAAATATCATAGTTTCTGAAGAATAATCAATTGAATTTACGCTTTGATTTATGATCCTCGAATATGATCTTTTCTTTTCGCTTCTCTGGTACAGTATTCTTTCCGTTTCGCGGGGAGGTATTTTACTTGGTTTTTTGTAAATTGTTTTCCTTTTCTCAGAAATATTTGATTCAAAGGGGATGGGTTTGTAGAAATCTTCTTCGTTCAACTTCGCGGTCTACTCAGATCAATCGCTCTTGCAGTGCGGATATGCCGCAACTGGAATATTTTTGTCTTGACTATTGGGTTTACATTGATAATTTATTTTGGAATGATGTTTTCATTTTTTCCTGGTTCAACATTAAAAGAATACTATAATGAGCCCGGAAAACTGAACACAGATTTTGACTTGAAAAAGTGGATACCTTCTCATACTACAAAAGAAGGAGGTCAAGTCAATGAACAAAAAGCACGGAAAAGATTTCAAAGCAAAAGTAGCA
>JAEWVL010000389.1 GCA_023396665.1 Spirochaetota bacterium | reverse complement strand
GGCTTGATCACCCCCCAAAGCAGAACCGGGTTATCCCCCCTAAAACAATGAATGAAACCATGATGTGGATAACAATCCACTTTCACCGGCGCGGCAACTTATTAACAAATTATTAATAGCTGGGAATCTCTAAAAATCAATCTTCGCAACTCGAACCTCGAATAATTCCTATGAAAAACGAAGTAAAATCATTGCGGATGGTAATTATTCGAGGTTCCCTGTTGTGAATAAGTTGCAACTTTCATCAGTTATCACAGCTTTGCAGATCAGTTTCGGGAAGCACCGAGCGAAGATCTTGCATCGTCATGCCCTCTTCGACCAGACGGGCGCACACGCCGAGAGCGGAAACCTCTTCAACATTGCGGTGTTCATCGTCAAAGAAGAGCATGCGCTCATAGTCTACACCGGTTCTGTTTCTCAGCCGCTGAAAGTGCTGCGTCTTTGAACCGGGGTATATCTCACACATGCTGAAATAGTGATCGATGCCGAAAAGCTCAAGCAGCCGCAGCGCCCAGGCGGGTTCGTGCGTACGCGAGGCAATCGCAAGGCTGCGTTCCTGCGCATGCAGCAAACGAAGTATCTCCCGCACTTCGGGGTATAGCGCGATTCTGCCGCCGCGCGAATCGAGCACGGCCTCTCCGCTTTTTTTAAAGGGGGGATACGTGTGATCACACCAGGTTCCTGCCGCGTTCCACAGGGTAAAATCGAGATCAAATACGATCAGTTCCAATGCCGGTTTCCTGCTGAAAATATTGTTGTAATCTTTCCGGGATAAATGCAATCAAAGTCAAGCCCTGATGCAGTAGCTGCGGTGTCGGCATGTTTTTGCCGGATTCTCTTTTCCGCCCATGAAACGGAAAACATGCCGATTCGATACCTAATCAAACATTGGAATAATATGCTTTTTAATCAACTCAACCCTGTCTTTCGCTCTCGGCAAAAAAAGCGACGTAATTGCGACCACAATGCTTTTTTCGGGAGACACAAAAACGGCGTTTCCGCCGTCACCCAGGGCAGCGAAAGAACCGGCCCCATCGTTGTCTATGATCCACCACAAAAAACCGTAAGACAACTCTCCGTAGCGGCTGTGTACCCTGGTACTGTTCTCAATCCATTTCGAAGACAAAATCCGCCTGTTTTTCCATATGCCACCGTTTAAATACAGCCGACCGATTTTCATCAGATCATTCACGGACAAGGCAAGACCCCATCCCGCGGTATTGACCCCCTTGGGATCCGCGACCCAAACCCTGTCACGATTGCTTTTCAGAAAGACAACAAAATCATCTCTGGTTCTGATCGACAGATTATCGGGAATTTTGATCTCAAGCAGCGCAAACAGCTTTTCCGCGGCGAAATCACGCAGAGATTGTCCTGTCACATTTACGAGAATTCCCGAGAGAATTTGTAATCCGGCACTGGTGTATTTGAATACCCCCTCCTCCCCTTTTCCTCCTGTCAAATCCAGAACAGCCTTTGTCCAGTCATCACTTGAATACACCTTCGTATACGGTTCATGTTTAAATTTATATGGTGTTGTCATTGTCAGTACATTCTGTATCGTGATTTTCCGTATTAATCTTTCTCCCCGTTTGATCGCATAATCCGGAAAAAAGTCCAGTATCGGCTGTCCGATGTCTTTAATACATCCCATATCAACAGCTATACCGACAAGCGCGGACACTATACTTTTTGTGACAGATGCGACATGAACGCAATCATTTCCGTTACAGCCGTTAAAATACTCTTCAAAAACCACAGCATCGTTTTTCATCACGGCAATACCGGTAATATTACCGTACTGTTTTGTAATTAATTCCCGCAATTCGCCCGGTTGTATTGTGTTCATACTTGTATTCTTTGGTTTACGTGATGATATATCATAAACTCCGGCTCCGGCTCCTTATCGCTTGCTAAAGTAATGAATCTCATCCTGGAAGCGATTCGGCCAGAAATCGAGCTGCACTTCGGGGATATTCAACGCTTTGCCGTATTCGATGATCTTTGTCCAGCTGGATACATGAGTTTTTACGTTAAATATTTTTTCTTTGAAAATAACAATCATATCCTCATCATCATAGAAATGATTGTAAAAGGGCTGGTCTATCCTCATCGCCTGTTGTATTTCATGAACAGCATCATCAATCAGGTTCCGGTCAATTTCAACTCCCAACAGTTTCCAGCCATCTAATTCAATACTGTTGAACTTTTTGAATTTCAAACAGTAATTACTGTCTGTAAACGAAACATCCAGTAAAATACCATGATACACTTTCTGTTTCATGACTTCTCTCCATTCTATATGCTGATCACATGCTTCATACAGATACTCTCGGGATTACCGATGTATTCCCCATAGGGCTCGGTACGTACAAATCCCATTTTTTCATATAGGTTTACCGCCTCAGGCTGTTTGACACCGGTTTCAAGGCAAACGGTTTCAAAGTTCATTTCTTTGGACCAGCGCAAAAGCTCCCTTACTATTTCTTTCGAATAGCCTTTTCCCCTGTATTCTTTTTTAACAAACATTCGTTTCAGTTCGACAGAAGCGCTGTCCTGAAACGGACGAAGACAACCGCAGGCGATCGGCTCAGTGCCGCAATACAGAATGACCACAAGAACATCATGATCAACAATATTTCCGGCAACGTATTGTGCCATGGTATCGGTGTACAGTGCCCAGAGATTCTCATCGAGAAGCTCTACCAGTTTGTGAAAATCCTCATTTGCGCCATTGGTTCTGAGTATCTGCATTATGTTTCTCCTGAAACGGTTTTCTGGTTTGCTGAAAAATTCTACCTAATCAGTGTTTACACATGCCAAAAGAAGAGCCTTTTGAACAGCTCAGTTGTCCTATATGAATTCACATGTCCCAACACAAAACGCTTTTCTCCTTCGTCTTTCTCTTCAAGCAGTCCCATTTCAATACAGAAACGATAAATGAAAGCTACTTTGAATCCATAAAATCCATATCGCTTGTCATTATTCATGTGAGGAAACGCCTTCAAATATATATCAGAGAGTGCGTCTTCGCTGATATAATCCGCGGCTTTTTTCGCAATCAGATAGAGATTGAATACAAGCGTATCCTGTATAAATGCATCCTCGGCATCAAGACGGGTATGAAACAGCCATGAACCCTTCTCCGCGCGAAATAGAAACAGTTCTTTGTAAAACGAATACAAGTCGTCAATCGGATATATTTTAATCGCCTTTTGAGTTGCAGTGTAACGGCCGTTTCGGAACTTGATCAGCCCGAGTTCTTTCAGTATGAATTTGGTCACGGCAATCGTGTACAGATCACTCTCTCCGGAAGGTTTGAAACGTGGATACAGGGGGTCATCAGAATGAAACTCATGATAAAACTCGTGTACGAGGGCACGCGGAAGATTCCCCTTTTGGGTGGCTTTCCATCCCTTTTCTTCAGAAATAATTTTCTGCAACAACCACTGCGCCCATCGCATCTGCGGCACCGCTTTTAACAGTTCATCATCGACTTGCGGCGCAAACTCGACGAGAGCTTTACAGTCCGCAAAACTCTCATACATGACTGTCTGCATCTGAGCTGGAGATAATCCAAGAAAATCGTCAATGCCGCGGCTGTTCTGCTTTTCAACCTGTGATTGCATAAAAGCTTTAAGCTCCTCATCAGAGGAAAACGAATGATTTTGTGCCACCGCAGTTAAATCATTCAACATGTCCGTTGCTGAATTCCCGGCCCCCATAAACTGCATAAATGTGGGAAGCGGCCCGTCCTCAGGGTTCCGGCTTTCAACGAATTTTTCATAGCGGTCAAGATCTTCCTGCCGGAAAGGCAGATCGTCAAAAGAATGAGGGGGAAATGCGGTTCCCGGAAAAGGAATTATTTTCGCCCCGCTCTTCAGCATACAGCACTTTTTATATTTTTTTCCGCTTCCGCAGGGACAGGGATCATTGCGTCCGGGTTCATTATCCATTGTTTCCTCGATTTCTTAATATGATTATACTTTGGAAAGCGTTGTGTGTACACAGAAACCAATAATGATCTCAGTGACAACTGATAATTTTATTGTATTATAATTGCAGTTTTGACGTTTTTCCGTCAACTCTCAATCTGTTTGCGTGAAGAATAGAAGGTTTCGGCCACTGCCGATAAAACAAAGAAGCTTCGTCGGCTTAAGTGAAAGTCGCCTTTGAAGTTTATCATCATATGATTCTGAAGTGAACTTCTATTTCGTTTCATGAGTTGGAATTTATTTTACACTTCACGAGTATGATATTCTCTTTCCGCTTCGCGGATTGAGCAGGATGTCCGAATAGCGTGTCGCCGCGACACGCTATTCGCAATGGATCGACACGCGTATCTTTTTTTTCGCTTAACTAGTGTAATCTTCTTTTCCCGCTCCGCGGTGGATATGTGGTTTGTTATAATCGAAGTATTTTTGCCGAGTTCTTTGCTTGCCCAAAGAACTCGGCGGAAGAAAGGGCACCCTCAAACGCCGGGGGCTGGCGTGCAGAACTTTCGAGCCGATGCTTTTCGCATCGGTCTTCGAAAGCTGCACGCTGCGGTGTGATGCTTCGCATCACGGATTTCAGTGTAATACTATTCTTGTAAAAATTCCGCACTCGTTTGCGAATATCATCCGCATCGCACTTTTATTTCTTCTTCATCTCTCCGAAGTTCTTCTCGTAACCTTGCATGTTCTGTACGAGTACCTCGATGAACTCTTTGCAAAACTGCGGACTCATGCGCATATTCACCACCGGGCGAACGCCCTCATAGTTACTGCTTCCGAGTCCGAAAGTAAGTTCGAATTCGTGTTGATTGTAATTCACCTTCGCGACGTTCGTGTATACTTCGGGGGTTACGGGGAATTGCTGTTGTGGCGTCTGGTCGTTTGTCATGGATGATTTCCTTAATATTAATAATCTAAGAACAGAATAAAACACTATTCACTTGTAAAAATTTTCTCCAACAGCCTCTTTTGTATACAAAACTTCATTTTGAATGTTAGTGACTATTAGAATAACACTAAGATTTGATGTATCAGTAAAATCAACGGTTTCTCCTCTTTTACCTTCCTTGTGATATATTGTGATAGTTCCCTTCCATTTACTTTTATTTGTAAATATCGCATAATCATAAGTAACGCCATATTGGAAATAATCTTCACCACCTTGATTTTCAAGCGGTATATACATTATTTTTGTTTTATCTTCTACTTCATCGAAAATATCTATGAATATTATTTGTCCTCCAGATGCATATACATTGATAGCATCAAAATAAACATCTTCCTTTTCTTTGATAAAATAAACACCACGACTTTCATCCAAGCCAATAGATAGCCCATCACGTAACGCTTCTTTCGGGCAACCGGTAAACACTATAAGCGATATGAAAACAATGATTATTGTGGGTCTTTCCAGAATGTTGGGAAAAATGAACAAAAGAGGTAAAAATATATAGAACGAAAGCCATCGGAATTTCATAATGTAATCGCGACAAAACAGAATGGAATAGCCGATGACTCTCGAACTGAT
>JAEWVL010000387.1 GCA_023396665.1 Spirochaetota bacterium | reverse complement strand
GACTGACCTATCACAACATAATCAATATTATGTGAACTACAAAAAGGAATTTCTGTTGAGACCAAACCCTTCATACGGCAGAATGGGTTAAAATTTTGCGACTATTCGATCGAACGTCGGACAAATTCCGCTCCCATCTCCTCTTCGAGCGGGATTGGCTTAAATGCTTTTACTTTCATTACAAATCTGGTCCATACAAGTGCGTACACAACACAGATGACGATCGCAACAACGGCATACTTGTAGATTTCCATTTTGGTAACCGCTTCTGGCCATATTTCCCATATTGCATACAGTATCCCGAGGCTACCGGCGATTTGCGGCAGGGGATACAGTCTGGACTTATAGGGACGCTTTAACGCGGGATACTTCACACGCATTATTATCACGATGATGTGCGCCATCATGTATACCAGCAACCAGCAGGCTGCAGCGGACATGATAAGGATCATGATTTTTTCGATACCCGCAATACCCATGAAAAGCAGAAGCGCGTACACTGCGGACACCAGGATGATGCCAATCCACGGTGTGCGGAATTTTGGATGTATCATGGCGAATATTTTAGGAGCTTCTCCCTCTTTGGCCATGCTGTAGAGCATACGGGGGATAACCGCGACAAAAGTATTGACCGAACTTGCGGCCGCAAGAAGCGATACAATGCCTATCCAGATTTTTCCGCCGTCACCGAGTATGGCCCGGGCGGCGAGAATATGCGGTGTATCCGAAGATGCGAGCGATTCGGCCGGAACATATTTGATCGAGGCGAAACCATACAGAATGTTAACGATAAATATCACGACAAGACCGCTGAACATCGCCCATGGAATATTGCGTTCCGGTTTGTTGATTTCCTCAACCATCGGACATACGAATTCGATTCCGATATACAACCATATTGCGAGCGCGGTCATGCTGAGAACGCCGATACCCATCGGGTTGAAACCCATAGCGGGCAGCGACGGTGCCGCATTTCCCATGTTAAGAAGCCCGACAACACCAAGCGCGCTCATCGATACGATCATCGCGACGGTCAAAACGATCTGCAGTTTTGCGAATATATCCACACCGAGAAGATTTGCGAAGGTGAATATAACCAGCAGAATAAGCGCAAACAACGCCGGAGAAAATTCCGCTGCGAAGACTTCGTTAAACACGGCCCCTGCGACACTGAGTTCTGCGGGAACAGTCAGAAAACTCATGTAGACATATCCCCCGAGCACACACAGAATGCCGGCTGCCGGCCCCATCGCCATTCGCGCATATACGTTTATGCTGCCCGATTTCGGCATAGCCGTAGTGAGCTCTGCAAAACTCTGTGCTGAAAAATACTGAAGAAGCCACGCCGCAATCATGGCGAAAATAAATCCGCCACCCGCTGCTCCCATTCCCTGTCCCAATGTAACCAGAGTGCTTGACGCGACAACAAGACCGACCGCAACTGAAAACGATGAGACAAATCCTAATTTCTTTGTCTTATTCATTGATCCTACCTCCCCTCATGCACTGTGTGCATTCATACCGATGAATTCGAACCGGTCTTACCACAGCGCCATCTCATCGAAAAAGAGCGAACGCTTGCTCTCTGTCGGACAATCGTATTGTAACAGCGTTTGCGGCCGGTCGATCGATACACTGTATTTGCAATCGGCGTGCCATATTCTGTGAAGAGATGAAGTGAATTGGAATTTCGTCGAAAAGGATACGGTGTGTTCCTTATATAGCGGAATTGGAGTTATTTATTTCAGGAATTGTTAAACAAAAGTACGGATACTGCAATATCGTCTATACAAACATGCAGCATCTATTGCGTGTTTGTTTCTGACAGTTCCCGGAAGACCGACAAAATTGTCGGATCAAAACATTCCCTGTTACAATTTTGTACTTTTCTACAGTCTCCGGGGAGTAATATGATGGCACACAATGATCAAAAAGTACATACACAGCTATACCGCTACGATTCAGTTTGCTCTTGACACGCGGTGATGTTGCATGTACACATCGCAGTGACCGGGAGAGAATAAAAATGAGCTATCTTTATATAATTATTGGCAGTGGTGTTGGCGGAGTTGCACGTTTTACGCTATCCCGATATGTTATGAGTTCAAGTGCTTCTTTTTTTCCTTTGGGAACACTGTGTGTCAATCTGTGCGGCAGTTTTCTGATCGGATTTTTGTCCGGCATTTTCGAACTGGCAGAAATTCCGTCGAACATGCGATTGCTGATAATGGTCGGTTTTCTGGGAGGTTTTACAACCTTTTCCACTTTCAGTCTGGAAACGTTCAATCTTTTGCGAAACGGTGAATTCAGAATTACCATGATAAACATTCTGTTGAATAATCTTGGCGCTATAGCGCTTGTAATTGCAGGATATTTTTTATCTAAATTTATTTTTCATACAATCAAGTAGGTGGAATATTGATAAATTGACTTGTTGCGAATCTCGGTATATAATGAGCCCGGAAAACTGAACACAGATTTTGACTTGAAAAAGTGGATACCTTCTCATACTACAAAAGAAGGAGGTCAAGTCAATGAACAAAAAGCACGGAAAAGATTTCAAAGCAAAAGTAGCA
>JAEWVL010000383.1 GCA_023396665.1 Spirochaetota bacterium | reverse complement strand
CAATTCGGGTATGCTGCTCATTATTGCCGTGTACATTTTCATTCAAATATACTGGCTGCTCGTATATCGTGAAGGAATGCTTTTCGCCCACTCACTGCCGCAGTTCGGGTTTTCCATCTTTTTTGACATAATTCTTCTTATATCAATTTTCCATCTGATAAAATACAGAAGAACCTATCGTATCCGGCTGGTTATCGCATTTGTGTCAATTCTCGCCGCCCAGACGGTGACGATGGCGGGGGTTGTCGTCGATCCCCTTCCTCCGCTGTTACTGGTGATACGGGCGATGGCACCATTGCTGGTTCCCGCCATGTTCGCTTCGGTTGTGTTTAAGGAGCTGATCGAGAGTGTGGTGACCATGGTCGATCACTTCAAGATCGTTCTTGAGTCGCAGCGCACGCTGATTTTTGAACTGATGCATATGGGGGCCGAGCTTTCCGATTTGTCTGATACGCTTGTCGAGACATCATTGGAAGGCTGGCAGAAGCTTTCGCATGTGGTTGAAAACATCTATGCCCAGGATGCCGAACGGGACCAGTTGCTCGATATCACACATAACACTGTCGATCAGATCGAGGTGATGGTGAAAACCGTCGAAGAGGCAAGTGACTGGTCAAACGTGAAGATAGCGGGTGCAAGCGATGACGAGCTTGATCTCGAAAGCCGTGATCTTTTCAAATCGATCGCCGAAGTTCGTCGTTTTGTCGAGTCACAGGGGGCGAAACAGGAGTTTTCGGAAATTTCGCAGTCGCTGGAGGGGATAGTCACCTCGGTGCGTGTTTCACTCGGCGAGCTCGAAGAGATTGCCGACCAAACCTCAATGCTTGCACTCAATGCCGCTATAGAGGCCGCCCGGGCGGGAGAGAAGGGGCGGGGCTTCGGTATTGTTGCCCAGGGTGTTTCGGAACTGGCGGAAAGCTCAAAAAAACAGGTTGATATCATTGCCAGGAGCTTCACTTCGCTGCTGCCTGCGCTGAACGAAGCCGCCGAGCATAGCGCCAAAGGGGTGAGCGATCTTGCGCCGGTGGTGAAAGCCCTGAAGAAGATCAAAAACTACTCCCGAGACATGGTTCGCATGACTGAACTCTACACCGCTCTTCTCGCAAAAAACAGCAGAATGAACAGGTGTCATGGTGCCACATCCGAGGCGATAACCGCGGATATTCGTCGGGCTGAACTCATAATGGAGCATAATCGCAAGCACGGTGCCGAGATGAAAGAATCGATCAGCAATCATATTCGAGAAATTGAATCGATCGCCGGGCTTTCTGATCAGCTCAAGAACCTGATTACGGAACTCAACATGAAAACGAACCGGGTTATTGAAACGGCACAGTCGATAGAGCAGTTTACCGGACAAAAACGGGCTTGACAAGCTTCGAAATAGTGAAAGGTTTATTGAGATCGGTGCAGGCATCGCTTTTTGTTCTGTAATGCGACAAGTCATTTGATTATTATTAATAAAACTGTATTTTGGTCTGAAAGTGTTTTACAGATTTGATTGCCAGGGGCGATACGCATGGAAGAGGTCAGAACTCGAATAAATAACTCTCTTCAGGTAATGAAAGAGATAGTTACGACAGCCAGGGATGTTAACAAGAAATCGCTGCTTCGTAAAGAGATAACCGTAGAAAGCGATTCTGTAATCGGGGAGATCGAGATATCCAACGATAAGCTCTCGAAGAACTTCGACAGGGTTATGTCCGTGTTGAATGTGACCGAGACCGAGCTCTCCGGTAACGAGAAAGAAATCGGCGGGAACAAGGCCATTCTTTCCGGCATCAGCGCCAATCTTAACGAAGTCGGTATGAATCTTGAGCGTATAGAGCAGGAGATTGAACGATTGACCGGTCTTGTCGACGAGATTCAGGGCGATACGAACAATATCTTCTCGCTCGCGCTAAATGCCTCAATTGTTTCCAGTAAGTACTCGAATACCTCGGGGGTTTTTGATATTCTCGCCAATAAGCTCAATGAGATGTCCAACTTTATTAACCAGAATCTCGAAACCATCGTTCAGGTGGTTCGCCCGATAACCGAGGGTGTGCAGCGGCTGAAAAAGACCAACAAAGATGTCATGCTGAATATCGAGATGGGAAACAGCGGCTTGGAGCAGCTCGCTGCACTGTTGAATACGCAAAGCAGTGTCATTGCCGAGCTCGTTGACCGGGCGAAAGCTTCAGGTGCGAAAATCGAAGAGCAGAAGTCACAAATACAGGAAATTGCGGTCAAGATGAAGAAGATGGACACCGATGCCGACGGTGCCATAGACGGATCCGCCTCGGTCGTGAATTTTTCACAGGGACTTCTTGATGATGTGAATCACTTTCTGACCGTACACGATTACAATTATGATTTTGTTGAAAGAATCAATGTCGCCAGGGAAAAGTCGATATCCATCTGGAAAACCGCCGAATCGGTCAATGACAGGTCAAAGACACAGCTCGAATTTTCCGAAGGGGCGCTCACCTTTGTTGAGTCCGTTCTCGCACAATCAAAGGAACTCAAAGAAACATCCGAATTGCTGAACATAAAATCAAAAGAGAATATCGAAATGTCCCGGCAGGTCTCGCGCATATTGGCTGAACGCAACGCACAGTTCAAGACGATCGAGAGTAATCTGCAGGCCTCGGGTCGTACGATACAGAAATTCAATGACGATTACAAACAGATAGACGCCATCATCGAGTTTCTTAAAAACATCCTCAAGTCAATGCACCTGATCGGTATGTACTCCCGCATCGAATCGGCCCGCGATGTCGATGAGTTTTCGGGATTCATGAATATTTCCGCAAATATCACGAAGCTGCAGAAGGATATACAGAACAATATTCCCGTCATCGAGAAAAACATCAATGATACGCATCATTTAATCGATACGGTAAGCGCTTATTTTAAAAAGAATACTTCAGAATTCTCTCTTATATCAGAGAGTTCGGCGCGAATCGTATCGTCGATACAGAAATCGGCGAAATCGAATACCGAAGTCGACACAATGAGTCTGGAAATGCTGCAGGATACCGAGTCCATCATCACGAAGGTCAATATGCTGCATAGCAGCCTCGATAAGCTTACAGAAATAGTCAGTTTTCCGATTGAAGGTTCGGGACAGAATGTGCAGCGCGGGAAAAAACTGGAAGGCATCTTTGAAGAGATGGGCGGCTATGCGAGACGTGCAGCCGCGGAGCATGAAAAAAAGGCACAATAATCCCGCGCGAGTCTGAGGTATCTTTCGATAGCTTTGAGTGATATGTCTGTGTTACTGCGTCGGCTGCCGCCGGCGCGGGTTCAGTTTTTCTCTTCGAGTCCGAACATGGTAAAAAGTGTTCGCAGTAGACCCTGTGTGTCGTAGTCGATCGGATCAATCGTTTGAAAAAGACCGCTGGTGAGTAGCAGTACCTGAACCGATCGTGCGAGCTGACGCGTATCGTTCTGGCTTGTTGCGGCTGTTCCGTAATCGCGAATGATGTTTTCGTAGGTATCCAGATGCTCCCTCAGAAATTTACGTACAATCTCCATTATTTTCTCGTCTTCGAAACTGTAGATGATAATGTTCATCAGAATGATGACATTGTGCTTGTTAAGAAGAAATTTCTCGATGTTGTACATTGTTGAGAGCAGTGCGCGATCCCGGGTCTGTGTTGCGGCCTTTAACAGGTTGACCTGTTCCTGAACAATCTGTGTGAAAAAATTTTCGATAAGCGCGATAAACAATCCCTCTTTCGTGGGAAAGTAGTGGCGAATGCCCCCCTTGGACATGTTCGCCGCCGCCGCGACATCGTTGAATGATATTTGGGAATAAACATTCGTCAGAAGGCATTTTTTCAGCGCTTCCAGTATTTCGATACGTTTTTTTTCGATTTTTTCTGCTACTGTCATGGCTTATCTCCGCATTGCGATAAGAATAGAGATCGAGCTGTTTTTGTAAATCAAAAACTGTCATATAGTGTGAATGATCTACTAAAATTATCGTAAAAATTTTGTTTTGTTGCAAAGAAGGCTTGATCTTTGCGTTTAGCCTTGTATTTTCTTGAACGATTTGTAATCTGTTCCTTAACAGAGAGTGCAGAAAGGGGGGGATACCGTGTCCGTTTTGTGCATACTGGTCATGCTGCTCCTTTGTGCGGGCTGCTCGCAGCCTTCGCTTCCGGTGCCGGATTTTGATGAAGTGCTGCGGGACGACACCTGGGAACTTCCTTTGCCGCGCAAACAAAACGATATACAGAATCCGCCTCCGGTCGCGCAGGCGACATCAGTAGTCGCTTCGCCTCGTGAGGGGTCTGGTCTGCCGCAGGAAGGGGTAATCAGCGGAATGGTTATTCATTGCGCAGGCGATTATTTTATTGTCAAACGCGGTTCAAACGAGTATGTGTTTCTCCTTTTTGCGGATACATCGGTTTTTTCATCTGCAGAAAGTGGCGCATCCGATTTGATCGATATCTGCCAGAACGTCAGAGTCTTCTATACCTCCAACAATAATGCTTTTTGCGCCGATTCCGTGCAGATTCTCGATAAAGGGTATTGTCGCTGACTGTCGTCGAACTGAAAAAAGCGTGTATTTTTCCGTTTTTCACCTATATTTGTATCATGTAATTACTGGTTTTGCCGAAAAGGTAGCAGGGGCGTACCTATAATTTCCAGCCCCTATGGAGAATGCGATGCCGATAACAATGGGCGGTATTTCCTCGGGAATTGACACAGACGGGATCATCACCAAACTGGTTGAAGTTGAATCGCAACCGATCAAGAAGATTGAGGCCGAACGCCTTCAATATACCTATAAAAACCAGGCTCTCGACCAGCTTTCTTTGAAGCTGAAGGATGTTGATTCTACAGTAAAGGATCTTTACGGGTTCAGGGCTTCCTATGATGATAAAAAGGTGCAATCCTCACACCCGCAATTGATTGAAGCAGTAGCGAACAAAATGGCCCAGAAAGGCATCAAATATGCGACAGTAGAGCAGCTCGCCGGAAATCACAAGATAATGACCGATCAGTTATCAACTTCCGAGAACCTGAGCGCAGGGGAGATTACTTTTTCTGTCGGTGAAGAGACAAAATCGCTGAGTTTTCGCGGCGGTTCCGTTGAAAGACTTCGGGATCAGATGCAGACACAGTTTTCTTCGATTGTCGAGGTAGGTTATGCCGAGACGATGCCCGGCAAAGCGCTTGTCTATGTTGAATCAAAAACTCCCGGCAAAGAAGGCGAGATCAAAATATCGGGTGATCTGGTTTTTTTACGCAAGTTGGGTTTAGCCAGCGGTTACAAGGAGAACGAAAATCAGGAAGTGAACCTGGTGTTCGATTCGAAATATTTCGAACAGTACATCGGTCCATCGCGTACCTTCGAAGAGAACGGTAGTCTGGTGGTGGCTCCGGATGGCAAGTCTGTTGAATTTACCGGAGTTCTGTGGCGTGAATATGTTTTGCCGGCACCCGTTGTTTTGAAGAAGGAGAGCGTGCTTTCTCTCGCATCCATATACACGTCTCCCGAACAGGAAGAGGATGAGCTTGCCGCACTTCCCTATAAAGTTGAGATCGGCCCTTCGGAGACAACAGTTATCAAGGGAATAGGAATCGACAGTTATAACGTATCGAGGGAACGCCCGCTTTCAAGTCCTCCCCGACAGGTGCCGGACGATCAGGTGGTGGGAGTCGGCCTTGTCTACATGGAAGGGGATGTCCGAACCGAGAAGCTCTTTACCGTAAACCCCGCGAACAAGGAGCAGCAGGAACTCCCCGTAGGTGAGATGCTTGAAGGCAAGAGTATCGAACGGGTTATTTTTTATTCGAATAACGGAGCTGTTTCCTTTCAGCAGGCGAAGTTCATCACCCCCCTTGAGGGTCCGAAAACCCTGCAGGCGAAGAACGAAGCGGTGCCTGCACAGAATGCGATAGTGAAAATTGACGATATACGTTATGAGCGCAATAAAAACGAGGGCCTTGACGATTTGATCAAAGGGCTCACAATCAGTCTTCGCGGACAATCTCCCGATACAAAAGTGGAGCTGAACGTTGAGCACGATATTGATAAGTCAATTGAGAAGATCAAACGTTTCGTTGAAGCCTACAATGCCTATATCGAGTTCCATGCCGCCATTACAAACGCCCCGATTTCCGATCAGAAAGACGATTTCAAAAAGACCAAAGGAGACAGGGGTCTTTTTATGGGTGACATGACGATCATGCGCCTTGATAACGCCCTGAAAATGGCGGTATCATCGGCCTATCCGAATCCTGCCGACGATCCGATCAAGATGCTATCACAGATAGGTATCTCAACCGGCAAGGTTAATGCCGCATGGAGCGAAATAAAGCAGGGCAAATTGCAGATCGAAGAAGATTTGCTCAGAGAAAAGATCATGGCGAATCCCGAGGGTGTGAAAAATCTTTTTGGTGCCGACAATGACGGGGATCGTCTTGTGGACAGCGGTTTCGCCTGGAGTGTTGAAAATACGCTGAAGCCTTATGTACAGCCCGGCAAGAACATGATTGTTGTTCAAATCGACATGAACAAAGAAGCGATTCGCCGGGCGGATGAACGAATAAAACAGCAGAGTGACCATCTTCAGGCGTATGAGGACAAACTCAGAAAGAAGTTCTCCACGATGGAACAGAACATGAGCAGTTCCAAAGCGCAACGTGACTGGATGAACAACAACATGGGGGGCGGACAGGCGGAGAAGTAGTATTC
>JAEWVL010000363.1 GCA_023396665.1 Spirochaetota bacterium | reverse complement strand
CCTCATGCCCCAAGTGTCGACGATCGTCCTGTTTATCTCTTCTTCGCTTCTGCTCGCGATCGCTCCGGGACCGGACAATCTTTTCGTATTGGCACAATCCGCTCATTACGGCGCACGATCCGGACTGACAATCACCGCCGGTCTTTGCAGCGGTCTTGTCGTACATACGCTTTTGGTCGCATTCGGTGTCGCCGCGCTCATCACGGCATCACCGCTTGCATTCACCGTACTTCAGGGCTGCGGAGCTGCCTACCTGCTGTACCTCGCCTATACAACGTTTGCTGTAAACAGCACGCAAAACACAGAAGCTCCGTCTCTTTCTTGCAGAGAACTCTATATTCGGGGTGTCATTATGAACCTGACGAATCCGAAGGTACTTCTTTTTTTCATGAGTCTTCTTCCGCAATTTGCAGACACTTCCCGGGGAGCACTGCCGCCGCAGATCATTTTTTTCGGGATACTCTTCATTATCAGTGCGGCGCTGATATTCAGCACAATCAGCCTGACAGCAGGTTCTGCCGGACTTCTGCTCCGGAGTAAAACCGGTTCGAAGATACTCAACTTTGGCGCCGGAACCGTCTTTCTCTTTCTGGGGCTGATGATGATAGTGGATATCGGCAACCGTTACCTCTGACATCCATTGTCGCGGTGCCGCTTATTAGTCTTCACTTTAATCGGATAAGGTAAGCTGAATCGATAATGAACATTCACCGGCCCGGAAAAAACAATAAGCACTCTCTTCTACTGCAACTGATGCCGGGAATCGCCCCCCCTCGTTTTATATATCATTGCCGACACTCTTTTTGGCGAAAAGATCGGTGTTATTGCGGCACTGCTTCTGGGAGTTTGCGAATTTACTATCATTCTGATACGTGAAAAAAGAAGCGACCTCTTTGTACTGGCCGACACCGGTTTCATCATCGCTCTCGGAGCTCTATCGCTTGGGTTTAACACTCCACTGCTGGTGAAATTAAAACCAACCCTGTTCGAATGTATCGCAGCGGCCTTTTTTTTGCTGATTGCGGTTCTTCCGAAAAACACAGCCGCGAAGCTATTGCGCCGTCTGCTGCGAACAGGTGACGCGTCAATTAATCTGCGTCCCGGCCTTTGCTACCTGCTTGCCGCCCTGTGTTTCATCCATGCCACACTAGTGTTTTATGCCGCACTGGCTCTTTCAAATTTCTGGTGGATTATGGCGACCGGCAGCTTTTATTTTTTGCCGTTACTTGCGATTATCCCTCTTGCATATCAGCGGCTCCTGCGACCGGCCTACCTGTCATTTCGCTACAAAGACGACGAGTGGTTCGACATAGTCACTCCTGAAGGGAAAATAATCGGGAAAATGCCCAGAACGCTCTGCCACAGAGGGCCGGGGCTGCTGCATCCCGTCGTACACCTTTTTGTGATAAACAGCGAAGGCTGTATTCTCCTGCAAAAACGCTCGACTACGAAAAGTATTCAGCCGGGGAAATGGGACACTTCGGTCGGGGGTCATGTCGCATCGGGTGAATCCGTTATGAGCGCTCTTCATCGTGAAGCGAAAGAAGAACTGGATATTTCAGGGTTTACTCCGCTGTTTGCGCATCGTTATCTCTGGGAGTACGAAATTGAGTCGGAATTGGTGTTCTCTTTCGTTACACGATACGACGGGGAAATGCAGTTTAATAAAGATGAGATCGACGAAATCGCTTATTTTACCATCGAGCAGATCGAATCGGGAGAACTTGAACTGACGCCGAATCTGAAACATGAAATTGTTTTAGTGAAATTGTTATTCAGCAACGACGCGATAAGACAGCAATTGAATGTAGCGCATAATCTCTGAATGATATGACGGATGAAATTATCTCCCCTGCCCCGAACTTTTTTCCGCTTCTGACAGGGGGGAATCTTAATCACACCTCAGTTCTGTTGCAGATATTTCCCGACTATCTCACTTACATTCGCCGATAGTTTTTTTGCCTCGGCGATTCGTTCGAGACAGGATCGCATAAGCGATGAATAGGGCTGCGCGTAACGCCTGAAATTCTGGAATGGTTTCATAAAGCGGGCTGCTATCTGCGGGTTAAATCCGTCAAGCTCCAGCACCGCTTCGGCGAGTAAGGCGTATCCCCCCCCTTTTTGCTCATGAAAATGTTTGAGATTCGCATTCGCAAAAGGCATATAAAGAGCCCTGGCTCTGTTTGGATTTTTAATATCAAAATCTTTATGCTTGCGCAGCTGCTTCAGCTGTTCAAAGATGTCAGCACGGTTGGCAGACGACTGCAGCGAAAACCACCTGTCGATGACCAGCTTGTCGTTTGCGAATAGTTTATAAAAATCGGCGAGCGCCTCTTCGCGAAAAGCGTCATCGCTTTCACAGAGAATCGCAAGAGCCCGTGATCGGTCGCTCATATTAGTCGCGCCCTTATATTGCTTCACCGCCAGTGCGATTGCGGTGCCGTCAGCGGCATCGTTCAAATAACCGAGTATGCTGTTTTTCAGCATTCGTGCTGCAATTTCTTCTGCAGTCGGAAATTTTCCTTTCGTAATAATTGATTCACGCGCATGATACAGCGCAAGAAGATCGTCTTTCAGAATCAGGGCTATCTCACGCTTCACCGATTGCAATGCATCAAAAATCGCCAGCGGATCCGCAAGAGTGAACGACTGCTCGATCAGCGCCTGTTCGGGAAGCGTGACAAGAGTGGTCCGGAATGCATCGTCGATTTTCTCGTCGTACAGTGTTTCGCGTATGGCGGCAGCGAGAAGATCAGCACTTGCTGTATCACCCTGTACGCGGGAGACGATGAAGCGTTTGGCGATAGTATGAAAGGCCTCATAACGGTTGAAACCATCGTTGTCGTGATGCATCAGAAATACAAGTTCCGCATCGGTAAGATCGTTCTCGATGTTAACCGGAGCGGAGAAGTTTCTGAAAACCGAGGGCACCGGCATTTCCGGTATTCCTGTAAATAAAAACTCCTGCTCGTCCTTGTCAAAATGCAGCACACACTCGAGATCACCATTCTCGTTAAGCTGCATCGGTGAGCCGTCCGAAGCCAGCAGCGCCACAACGACAGGCATCAGCACCGCCTTGTTCTTCGGCTGTGCCGGAAATTGCTGCGCCAGGCACAGGGTGAACTCACGTCTGGCCGCATCGTAATAGCCTGAAACGCGAACTGTCGGCGTTCCCGCCTGCGAATACCACAGCATGAACTGCATCATATCGATACCGGAAGCATCCTGCATGCACTGAACAAAATCATCGCAAGTTACCGCCTGACCGTCAAAACGTTCGAAATACAGATCGGTTGCCCTGCGATAGTTCATGTTTCCGAGAAGTGTTCGCATCATTCGGATCACTTCCGCACCCTTTTCATAAACCGTTGCTGTATAGAAATTGTCCATCGCGATGTAGCTCTCCGGGCGAATGGGATGCGCCATGGGTCCGGCATCCTCGGGAAACTGCGCCGTACGAAGAGTCGCAACATCTTCGATCCGCTGAACGTGCTGCGAGTGCATGTCTCCGGAAAAGCACTGGTCTCGAAAAACGGTAAGCCCCTCTTTCAATGTCAATTGAAACCAGTCGCGGCAGGTTATACGGTTTCCCGTCCAATTGTGAAAATACTCGTGCGCAACGACGCTTTCGACCCTCATGAACGAGGCATCGACAGCCGTTTTCGTTGAAGCGTAAACGGTTGAGGTGTTGAAAATGTTGAGCGACTTGTTTTCCATCGCCCCCATATTGAACGACGAAACGGCAACGATATTGAAAAGGTCGAGATCATATTCACGTCCGTAATTTATTTCATCCCAACGCATGGCAGATTTTAGCGAGTGCATGGCCCAGTGGCACTGATCGGTAAAACCGCGTTCGGTGTAGATGTACAGATCGACCTTGCGCCCGCTCTTTGTCTCGTAGGTATCGTGAATATGATCGAGTGCCCCGGCAACCAGCGCAAACAGATATGACGGTTTTCTGAACGGATCGTTCCAGAGTGCATAATGCCGCCCCGAAGCGAGGTCGCCGTATTCGAGACGATTACCGTTTGAAAGCAATACCGGACATCTTTCCTTGTCGGCTTCGATGCGGACGGTATAGCTCGTCATGACATCGGGGCGATCAAAGAAATAGGTGATGCGTCGAAAGCCGTGGGATTCGCACTGTGTGCAGTAAATGGGTTCGGACAGATAAAGCCCTTCGAGTGCGGTATTTGATTCGGGTGAGATATCCACAAGTATCTCAAGAATACCGTTGTCCGGGGCGTCCGGCAGAAGCAGGCTGTGTTCATCGAGCCTATAGGCTTCGCGATCAAGCAATCTCCCGTCCAGACTGACCGAAACGAGATTCAGATTTTCACCGTCGAGAAGCATATCGTTCCCTTCGGCACTCCCGGGATTTTTATAGAAATCTATTTTCGAAGCAACTGTTGTTTTTCCGTCTTCAATGGAAAATTGCAGATCAAGATGTTTGACCAAAAAGGGGGGAACCCGGTAATCCTTGCGATAGATCGCTTTGGCTGCGCTGTTCTGGCTCATATGAGAGTCCTTTGTTTTTTATCCACGTTAAAGCGGCGAGTGTCAAATTTCAATTGGAAAATTCTGTCAGTTTACCTGGGTAATTCCAATGAATATCGAAGATTAATCCGGGTCTGATGCTGATAGCGATCACAAAACAAGAGGCCGCAACAGCTTGCGGCCTCTTGTGAACTGAACTTCTTATGTTGAGTGCGAAATGGAACGGTGAACTAGCCGAGGATATCGACGATCGCCTTGCGCGCCGCGGCGATAATCTTCTCTTCGGGCAATTTCGCCGGAAAAATCGGTTTTGTGAACGTCACGGTGATCTTTCCTTTTCCCGGTAATTTTTTTCCGCGGGGCATCAGCTCCCAGGCCCCGGCGATTGCCACCGGCACAACGGGAACATTCACCGCCTTGGCGATCGCGGCGAAACTCTTCTTGAAGACTCCCAGAGATCCGTCACCGGTTCGTGTTCCTTCGGGAAAAATAACGACTTTCTTTCCCTCACGCAAAAGCGATGCAAGCGAGCGCAGTGACGAATGAAGGTTTGCGTTGATATCCAGTAATACGATATGCGAGCGCTTCGCGTAATATTTCAGAAACGGTGACTTGAAATGCTTGCTGTTGGCGAAGAAATACAGTTCGTTGCGATGCACTTTTGACAGCGAGCGATACACCGCGAGGCTGTCAAGAAAACTCGTGTGGTTGGGAGCAATGATGCAAGCGCCATCGGGCACAAGATCGGTGTTAACGGCCGAGATTCTGACACGACCGCCGAAAAGCAGCGAGAACAGCCGGGAACTTGCGTTGATCATCCATTTCTTTTTCGGCGCCACAAACCCGGGATCAGTTTCGAGCAGCTCTTTCCACTCGACATCCCCGTCACCCTTCTTTGACTTGTGGTCACGGACGTGTTGCGCAAGTTCACGAAGCGTGGCGAACTTCGCCAGTTCGCCCTGCCCCAGGCTGATACCGAAATTCTGTTCTATCCACGCCGATAATTCGACAAACGAAAGCGAATCGAGTCCGATATCGAGTTCGAGATGGCTGTCGGGCGAAGGCTGCACCCCGCACAGCTCGTTGATTTTGGCTGCAATACGGTTGTACTCTTCAAAAAGTTTTTCTTTTTTTACCGCGGCTGTCTTGACACTTCGCGCATCGACAAATTCGTTAAGCCGAAAGCGCTTTATATCCCCCTTTCTCGATCTCGGAAGCTCAACCGAGGTGACAAGAAAATCCTTGATCCGCTTGTAGGACTCAACGGAGGTATTGAAGGCATCCGTAATCAGCGTGCGCACGGCCTCGTTTATGTTCGCTATATTCTGTTCACGCACGAATTTCATGTCGGGAATGACGACCGCAAAGAGTTTCTTCGAGCGCTCGAAAACGGCGGCATCACCGATGAGTCCGCTCAGACCGATGAGTTTCTTTTCAAGCAAATCGGGACGTATGTTCTTTCCGTTTGAAAGAACGATGAGATCTTTCTTGCGCCCGGTAATGTAGAGATAGCGTTTCTTGTCCATGTAGCCGAGATCACCGGTCATAAAATAGCCCTCATCGAAGGCGGCCTTGGTCTCCTTCGGTTTCTTGTAATAGCCCTTCATCACATTGGGGCCCTTCAGCTGAATTTCGCCGTCCTTTATGCGCACGTCAATATCATCAAAGACACATCCTGCAGAGCCGATACGCATCGCGTCAAAGGGATGATAGGTTACAATCGGCGCGGTCTCCGTCAGTCCGTATCCCTCAAGCATGGTAATACCCATGGCGCGAAAATCCCTGATAATCGCGTTATCGAGTTTGGCACCGCCCGAAATAAAGACCTTAACGTTGCCCCCGAATTTTTTATGCACGGCACCGAAAAGCGCACGGCAGAGGGGGGATACATCCATCACGCAGTACGGAAACTTGACCCTGCCGAAGATATAGCGCTCGAAGGGTATCTTGTAGAG
>JAEWVL010000197.1 GCA_023396665.1 Spirochaetota bacterium | reverse complement strand
ATTCAAAGCATACTTGTAAAGTTCAAGATTATCCGCTTTTACACCGGCAACGACCGAATAATAGTGAATCTGCCTGTCGTCAGCCTCGTCCCAGGCCAGGGTGACGAGTACTTCCTGAACATGACCGTTATCAAACTCCACACCTGTGGTATATGCGCCTTCGCCGCTTTTGTGAAAAGTCAGATTGAACCCTTCGGCAATCGCCGCGATAAATCCATCAAATTTCTGCATCAGAAGCACCTGCCACTTTATTCAGTCATAAAAAGAGGTAAAAACCTCATTATCGTCACAGTAGTGCGGGCGCACCATGTATCAATAAAAAAACAAAATTACAGAAGCTTTGCGGCTCTTTCCGGGACGATATTGCCCTGAAGCGACAGAGCTTGCGCGGGGAGCGGATATGCAGCCATGCGTGAGGCCTGTTGTGATGTCAGCTCCGCTGCGCCCATTGAATCCACAATTTCCGCATTTTTAGTCTGTAGTTCGGCGTAACTCGTTGTTAATGCGTCCTGTAAGGCTGTCATGTCTTTTGCGCCGATGGCATCCTGAGCTTTCTGAACATTTTCGGAAATACGCGAAACCTGTGTGCGCATTGTCGGTGAGAGATCCTCAAAAGCTGAGCTTACCTGGGCAAGTTCGTTGTTTATCTGCGAATAGTCGATGGAACCGCTGTTCATTCCCTCGGCAGCAAGATTTTGAAGTCGAGAAGATGCACTCAGTGCCTCATGTACGATCATTTGCGCTTTTTGCATGACTATCAGGGCGTTTCCAAGTTCCCGCATCGCCGGCGCCTGGCGTTGCTTCTGTGGAAATGACGCTGCCTGTCCGGATGCCGTCGAAGCCGGCATACGCTTTTGCGGTACAGGCGTGGATACACGAAGATCGGGGTAGTTGTCAATTTTCATTATCCCCTCCCGGATAAAAAATGGTAAGCAACTACTTCATCTATGGGGACTCTCTAAAAATTAATCTTCTCAACGCGAACATGGATTAATTCCAATAAATCGCTTCCCTTAACAACATCCGGTTAAAATTTTACCTCGATTCTCGTTGAGTTTTTGGGAACCGAAAGTTGCATAGATCGTTTTTTGTGGTTGCCCATAAAAAACGAGGTAAAAACTATTACGGGAGGTAATTTTTCGAGCTTCCCTGTAAATAATCAGACGATTATAGTACTCACTGAGCTGAATGATGTCAATTCTTTATTGTACTTGCCCTTGTTTGGGTAATAACTCTAAAGACTTGCGCCATATTGCTTTTTTTCTTGATTTTTATCTCTATACAGCTACTATACGCGGAGGAATACGTATACCAAATACCCCGGAAAAAAAAATGCCCGACAACAGAAAAAAGACAAAAAGACCTATCGATAATGACCTTGTCGAAGATAAGGAAATTGCTGAGATAGAATCGGATATCGACGAGTATCTCTACAGTGAGACGAAAAAAAAAGTCGGGGTAAAGAATGCCCGTCGTAAACAGATAAAGAAAGCGACCAGCCGGACTGTTTCCTTGCCTTCAAATGCGACAGGAAAAGACAATCCTCAATCTGAAGCGCATAGTCATGAAGGGAAACCTGCCGGGAAATCCGCTGCCAAGCGACAGCTGTCCTGGCGCACCATAATAGCCTTGCGTTCGGCAAAAATTGTCTTTGGCTATATTCCTCTCGCTATTATCTCTATCGTGTTCGTTTTGCTCATCATTGTTAAGATAGTATTGCAACCCGCGTTTGTAGAGAAGACCGCGATAAAGAACTTTAATAAGATGTCCAACGGCACACTGTCGATGAAGGTGCGTTCCTTTAATCCCTATCGGGGCTTCGTGATCGAGGATGTTGTTGTGAAAAACTCGCCTGAATACGGTGGAGGCGATTTCGTCACCGTTGAAAAAATTGTGTTCGATTATCAGTTCTTCTCCATCTTTACCGGAAAGGTTCGATTTAACGAGATTGGTATTTACAAACCGAAAATTGCCTTGCTGCAGAAAAAAGGCGAGTGGAATGCCGCCAAACTTATGAAACCTTCTCCGCCGAAAAAAGAAGAGAAAGAAGAAGAAAAAAAAGAAGAAAAAGACGAAGATGAGGAAAAAGAGGCGCTGACTGAGCTGCGGCTTCCGATCAGTGTGAGTTTCTTTTTGAAATTTGTCCTTTCCGAGCTTTCGGTTTCGGTTGTCAGTGACGATTTTCGCGCTCATGTTAATGATTTTACCGTTTCCGCCGATATCGATATCCCCCCGTTTAAACGAATGCCGCTTTCACCCGAGGCGGTGAAGCTCATCCGTCTGTTTGATATCAAGATCAATCCAAAAGAGCGTCTGGATGCCGGTTTTGTCTCAGAGGATTATTCGATACCGTCACCGCTTTTGCTGACATTTAATCTTTTCTATTCGGGTGAGGATGAAAAGAATACAAGATTTTATAGTACTTTCAGAGCGGGTACCAGCGGGACTGCCGTTCGTGTCCAAAATACGGCGCTTGATCCCATCAATTTCAACGCGGCTTATAAACTGAATTACAATCCGGTTACCGATTATTTTAATATCGAGACTTTCGGTATCACTTTTGCCGGAGATCGCTGGCTTGATATAAAGGGCTTTGTTGACAAACCTGTCAGCGATCCGAAAATCAATATTGCCATCACTGAAAGCAATATCAATCTCGATAAGCTGTATCCTTACGCACGCAGCTTTATCAATGATTCAAGAACTTTCTTTTCCGGGAATCTGTCGCTGGCGCCGCTGTCTGTTACCGGTAATTTTAATAATATACTGGCTGATGGGAAAATTACACTGAAAAATTTTATATATTCTATGCAGAATTTAGAGGCTGATCTTCCCGATTTTGTTCTGGGCTATCGTGTAAACTATAAAGAAACTGGAGTTTTTGCCGATACCACAATCGATGCCAACGGCTTCAGGTATACGCTTGGCCGGGACAGATCGGGCAGAAACAATCTTTCGCTTGCGCTTTCGGCCTCTTCGACCGAAAAATTCTCTCATCATCAGGTAAGAAACCTGAGTGTTCAATTGACCGATCCCGTATCGAAGCTTGATGCCTTGTCTCTGGCGATGAAGGCTGATGCACGTACCGGTGATGTTATAAAGGCAAACGTAGATATTGAAGAACTGGTATTCAGAAACCAGCCTCTACAAAATATGGTAAACAGTGAAATTGCGAAAACGCTCAAGACCATTCCGCTCAAAAAACCGCTGACACTCAGTTTACAGACAAACGCTGAAGTGGCGGGGCAGAAACTGAATATCACACTCGATCTGGGCGTAAAGGTGCCTGACTATGATGTGTATGATATGCGTCTGTCAACGGCATTGCGACATGATGCCGCGACCAGCCGGGCGGATATCGAGCGCTTCAGACTTTCCAGTGCTTCTTACGGTCTTGAATGTACAATCGCCGGTTTTGCCGATTACAGCGAGTCGCCTTTGAAAGACTCAGATTTGCGTGTTCGTCTGGCGGTGCAGCAGGATCGTCTGAAGGATATGTACGGCGGCTGGAATCTGAAAGGCCTTGTCAGCATGAATGCGCATATGCGGGGGAACAACAAAAACGGATCGGTCTCGGGAAACATTCTGATCAAGAATCTCGATGTTGAGCATAAGGACAGGGAAAATCCTGATGCAAAGATTGTATCGCTGTCAGGTATGAATCTCGATTTTCCCTATGAGTATCGGTTCATGAAAGAGTATACGGGATTGTCGAAAATTACGCGCGATAAGGCCAGCCTGATTACGAACGACAATTTCAAAACAAAGAGAAACTTCACCATCGATTCGGTGAAGATCGCCCATCCCTCGCGGCCGAAACAGTATCTTGAGGTTGTAAACGGACTTAACGGTACGATGCAATTCAAGAATAACTCTTTTGATATCGTGAACTTGCAGGCCTCAGTTCTGGGAGGATCACTGACCATGAAAGACACTCTCTTTTATCTGGCTGATTTCTCTGTCGATAACATGGAATACAATCTGGGTCTTGATATCGTGAATATGAATATGGGGCGTCTTGACAGGCCGGATTCAACGGCGACGGATGCTTATCTGTCACTGACGAGTTCTGTATCCGGAAAAGGGGTCGATTTCAGTAAAAAGATAAGTTCAAAGGGTAACATCAACATATATAAAGTGGGTGAAAAGGTCGCCGGTAAATTGATGAAGGGTCTTCAGGATGAGAAGGGTCGTTCGAAGATCGGTTCAACGCAGACCGTTGTCGATAACACAATGTCCATTCAGGGTTTTGATTTCTACATGGACGGCGGAAATGTTTACACGACTGTAAAACTTGATCCGCGGACTGTTGCCCGTGCAAGCGGAATCAGAATTCAGAACAATCAGATTAAATACGACAGAATACCGATACAGGAATTCATGCGCAGCGTTCAGGAGGAGTAAACTATGCGAAACAGACTAATAAAGACAGTTCTCATTGCCCTATTGTTTACGGTGTCTTCGTGCATCATGACGATCAAACCGCCGCGTATGGCCATTACCGGAGAGCGCTCACTCGTCGAGAGTAATATAATCGGCACTTATGATGAAATTGAAAAAGATGCGTGGGCGATCGCTTCCGTGAAGACGAATATGCAAACGAGCGAAGGGCTTGCAGGTGCATCGGTGAGCGACCCGCAGATGTTTCAGGCGATGAAGGTCATGGAGTTTCATTCGGATGATATTCGCGAACTGAAGGCCAGGGGTATAGTCGGTGAGAATAACCAGGGCTATCTGCAATACCTTGCTCAGAATGCCGCCGATACCTACGAGAAAGATCCGGATGCCCGCAAGATTCTTTTTCTTATGATTGATGAGGAGAATAAGGCACGACGGACAGTTTTCGAGCGTTCACTTGTGTTAAGCGGTGTCAGTTCACCCTCGCCGGTGCAAATTGAAGCGATCGGCAGAAAGTTCTCGCAAGAACGGGCGGATAATGCCCTCGAAGGAGATTGGCTCCAGAATTCTTCAGGAACATGGTATCTTAAGAAATAATTATGAAAATGAATAAAGCACGTATTCTATTTGCCGCAGTTATGGCTCTTTTTCTCGCGACCTGTGATCAGGAGGATATTGATCTTGGTCTGAATTACCCGTCTATGCTCGATGAAGCTTATCGCAGCAGCGGTGAGGGGAAAATAATCCCCGTGACGATAGAACAGGCCAGCGAGCTGGACGGAACTGTAACGAAAGACGGGAAGTATTTATTTTATACCTCGGATGTTGATAGAGGAAATTTTGATATCTATTTGCGGTCGATGAGGAACATCGATTCGGTTCGAATAACGGATCATCCCTCAAAAGACTACGCACCGGCTGTTTCACCGAATGGACGTTATCTTGCCTTCGTATCAAACAGGGAAGATCCCGAAGGTGATGTGTTTGTAATGGCCGTGTTTCCACGGGAATTTCTGAAGCGCGCGTCGAAGGACGGACAGAATATTCAGCTGGATATCTGGGAGCGGAATATTACCCAGATGAAGGATGAAGCCACAAAATCCAACAGCGTAATACGCGATCAGAATCCGGTTTGGTCGCCTGACAGCAAAAAGATCGCTTTTATATCCAACAGAGGTCCAGAGA
>JAEWVL010000180.1 GCA_023396665.1 Spirochaetota bacterium | reverse complement strand
CATTTGCGGATCATCGCAAAACGCCAATTCTACAGATAACGGCATTTATATATATCCAAAAAACAATATTGATTTTAGCAATTTTAGACTAATAATTGCTAACAACAATCTTATAAGCGGCGGAGTGACGCATAATTCGGGTAATGGTACTAAATACGGTATTTGTTATATCACATACAATATGCCTTTATCGGCGAGCGGATCGGAGATAGTAATTCAGAATAACGGAATGATAAGGGCTCACGGTAACGGTTCGACCGGGCAACCATATAAGGGAATGGCAGTTAGTATTAGCCAGAATTCAAGTGACAAAAGTGTGCCTGTAACAATTTACGGCAACCGCATTGAAGCTGAAGCGGATATTACAGCAACTGCGATAGAAAACGGCTCCTGTAAATCATTTGAATGTATTAACAATATCATTACTTCCAGGATTCATGGATCCGGAACATACTCAAGGTGTTTGGTAATTGCCGGCGAAACTGGTAGTGAAGTTGGTATTTACAATAATCTTGTTTATGTGCTTGGCACAAACGGCGGTGCTGCCATACAGGATAATTACTCAAGCCCGGATTTTGTCAGTATTATAAATAATATTATTATTGTAGGAAACAGCGGCTACGATTGTGTTGCTTCAGATAATGGAGTTAACAGAATTTTACAAAATAACTATATGTTTTCCACCGCAAACAGGTTTTATTCAGCAAATGGCTCACCATATTCAACTATACCTTACTTGAATTCAGTCACAGGCTTCTCTGGCAATTTCAGCGGTTCCAGTCCGATATTCGATTCGAACTGGAAGCTTACTTCGGCTTCGGCAAACGACACTCTGAAATCCGGGGGGATACCCTTACCCGGAGTGCTAACTGATATTTCCGGCAGTTCCCGTCCCGGTTCTGACGGAAACTACTCTGTCGGCCCTTATGAGTTCTGATCTTACCTGAAATAGCCCCCTGCCTGGCCAAGAAACCAGGCAGCAATATTGTTCCAAAATTATACGATATCGCGTTGTATCCATGTGAACAGATTACTTTTGATTGCACGCTTTGATGGCGACAAAAGCTCCGCGGCCATTGCTGTCTGTAATCAGGTTGGTATCAATGTGATCATTCTGTAATACGAGACAGTGCCCGGTTTGTTCTTCTTGAAAGCCGGCAATATGCAAAAAATCAAGAACCTCTCCGCTAGAGTAAAACGAGGCGTCACGGTAAAATTCGTTTTCGTTCTTTTTTTGCTGATACAACTGTCCAAGGGGGCTTTTTTTATCGATGAAAGCTACTATCAAGTAACCGTTATTTTTCAGTATCCGGCGCACTTCATCGAGAGCGCGCCGGACATCTTTGAAAAAACAGATTGCTGTCACCATCAAAGCGAAATCGTATGAGTTGTCCGCGATCGGCAGGTGTTCAGCATACGCCTGAATTACTTGCAAACCGCGCTCTTGAGCTAGTTTTCCCATCTCTTTTGAAGGTTCAATCACGGTGGCAATACCCAATTGCGAGGCGAAACGGCCGGTTCCCGCGCCGATCTCTATGCCCCTGCCTTCAGCGGGGATCAAGGATTTTACCAGTTTCAGTTCAATCTGATACAGCTCAGTGTTTTCATCATACCAGTTGTCATACTCACGATGAAGCCTGTCAAATACGGTTCGTTGTTTCATGGCTCAAATCGATTTTGCCCACTTGATGCAAGACATGATATCCTTTGCATCGGGATGCCCGCTATGAAGAAATCCAAAAGAATGTCCCAGCTTGCTCTGAAAATCGTGCGCAATGCTGACGCCTCTTGCTGAAAACTCTTTCTGAATTTTTTGAAATGCTGTTCTGTCCGATCGGGCACGACCCAGCCAGGTCGAGAGTATATGAACATTTTTAGGTAAATGATTTTGTTCCATGTTTCGTATCAGACGAAGGATATTTTTATGAGGATATCCTCCGTATACCCCGCTTGCGATTATTACCGTTTCGTAGGCAGAAAGATCCGTCGTTTCTTCTCCAGACACCTGCATCAATTCCCAGCCGGCTTCATTCTTAATCGCTTCACACAGCTTTCTGGTATTTCCTTTCAGCCTTGGACAAATGACAACTTTTGACATATCAAAGCTCCTTTACAGCCATCATCGCACTCCCGGTAATCATTGTAATACATCAAATATTCTCAAAGTATCAAAAAATAATTACTGTTGCAACGAATTTTCATCGAATGTCCACGCACACACCGCAGCAGCTGTACTCTTTTAAACTCACCCAGTGCATAAGCGACTCCTTCTTTTTTCCGGTAATATCACGCGAAGTGCGTATCGAGAATTTCTGTTATCTGCGATTTGTTCTGAATACTCGTTGTGGCCGCGACCACTTTGCCGTTTTTGAAGTATACGGTAAAGGGAAGACCCATAAAATTTGCGCACTGTGGCAGATTTTTTATTTTTGCGGCCAGAGCCGTGTCGAAATCCATAGCATAGAATTTGACCTTCGGATACTTGGGACTCAAAACCTTCATTTCTTTATACACGGGAATGCACATCGGTCCCATTCGTCCGCAGCATATCATCACCGCTTCGTTCTGTGCGAGTATGTTGTCGTATTGTTCCGAAGTCTCAACGTGTTCCAGTTCGGTTTTCAGCATTGTATTCTCCTTTGAGTCATTCTTCATTTTTACGGCGTCGCATGTGCTGATAAAACTGTAATCAGACAAACGGGTTGATTTATCGAATTGCGTTGTTTTCCAGATACTTCTGTGCGTCAAGCGCCGCTTTGCAGCCTGAACCTGCGGCGACTACGGCCTGTTTATACACTTTTTCGCATACGTCGCCGCAGGCAAAAAGTCCCGGTACTCCGGTTTTCGACGAAGAATCCAGTGTGCTGATGTATCCCTCTTCATCAAGCAGAAGAATGTCTTTGAACAGTTCGGTTTTCGGATCATGACCGATCGCGACGAAAAGGCCCTGGCATGAAACATTGCGTACTTCGCCGGTAAGCGGGTTTTCAAGCAAGGCTCCTTCGACGACACGCTCACCGTACACATCCCTGACAACCCAGGGAATCATCCATTCTATTTTTGGGTTTGCTTTGGCTTTGCTTATCTCGACTGGTTCGGCGCGCAGATAATCACGGCGATGCACGATGGTCACTTTCGATGCAAACTTCGTTAAGAAAAGAGCATCTTCTATCGCGGTGTTTCCCCCGCCGACGACAAGTACCTCCTTGTTTCTGAAAAATGCACCGTCGCAGGTTGCGCATCCGGAGATTCCCTTGCCGTAATATTTTGGTTCAGATGCTACGGGGAGTCTTCGCGCCTGGGCGCCCGTGGCGATAATCACCGCCCGTGTGGAAATTG
>JAEWVL010000190.1 GCA_023396665.1 Spirochaetota bacterium | reverse complement strand
CTGGAAGAGAACCCGGATATATTGCAAATGGCAATAAGGCAGGAGCTTGAACGCAAAGGACAGGTGTTCTTTGTGCATAACCGGGTACAAACGATTGATTCACGGGCTGAGATGCTTCACGATCTTGTTCCTGAAGCATCTGTCGCCGTTGCACACGGACAGATGCTCGAACATCAGCTTGAGGAAGTTCTCGTTGATTTTCTTGATGGCAAATACGATATTCTTCTTGCCACGACAATAATCGAATCAGGTATCGACATGCCCCATGTTAACACGATAATTATTGATCGTGCCGATACCCTCGGACTGTCACAACTGTATCAGCTCAAAGGGCGTGTGGGAAGATCATCACTGAAGGCCTATGCCTATTTCTTTTATCCGCATCATATCGCTCTCAATGAGATTGCAGAAAAAAGATTACGAGTCCTTTCGGAACATACAGAACTGGGAAGCGGTTTCAAAATAGCCATGAAAGATCTTGAAATTCGCGGAGCAGGAAACGTTCTTGGAAAAGAACAGTCCGGAAACATCATGGATGTCGGATTTGATCTGTATTGCCGGATGCTGGAAGAAGCGGTAACCCGACTGAAAGGCGACAAGACCCGTGAATACCAGAGAACTTCACTTTTTCTTAAAACAGACATCTTTATTCCTGAAACATATATTGCCGATCAGAAACAGAAGATAGAGTTTTACAAACGATTTGAATCGTGCGAAACAATCGATGAAATCAACAATCTCGAAAAGGAAATGATAGACCGTTTCGGCGCTTATCCGTCGCAGGTGGAACTTCTTATCAATCTCGAACGAGTACGAGCGATGGCATCACGGCTGTTTATCGAGGAAATTATCGAAGGAGAGCGATCGATCAGGATAAAACCCGGACAATATTGCGTCATTGAGCCGGAAAAACTGCTTATGATGATAAGGCAGGACAAGCGTTTTGTTGCAGATCCGCAGAACAGGGATACGATCGTTTTTTATCCTTCGTTCAATGAACAGGAAAAAAAGATAGAGGAACTAAAAAAATGGTTGCAGTCAATGGAATAGCTCTCAATTTGCAAGATGCTTCAATAAAGTACAACATCATTGCTGACAATGGTGACTATCTTGCCATCACGGACTGTTATATTTACGTAAATTGGATATAGAAGCACAGAGAATTTGTCATTTTGTATTACAAAGATTAACGGTCTCCAGAATTCATAACGGTTACCGCAAAACAAATTTAAGGAAGATAACAATGCACAACAAACGCAAGCTTCTTCTCTTCATGTTTCTCATGTTTGCCGGATGTGGTGAACCTTGGGTGGCTCAAATCAATGGCGAGAAGATAACACTGAAAGAATTCAACAACTATTACTACGCCAATCATCGCCAGGTCTATTCTAAAACCAACGAAGAGATAGATAAACTGGCCGAAGATCAAAAAATGCTCAAACAAAACCCTTATCTAAACAAACAGCAATTTCTTGAGCAGCTTATCCGTCAGATACTTTCCGTTAAAAAGATCAATAAAGAGGGTCTGCTCAAAGACGATAAGGAATTTGAACTGATCAAACAGGTACAGCGGGAAACGCTGACTGTAAGCTATTACGCTAAAAAGAAATTTGAAGGGAAGCTCGATGTCACACAAAATGACATCAATCAGGAATATCAGGCCAATATGGATTACTATTCCCAGTTTCAGCCTCTTCAGGTTGAAGCGATCATTCGTCAGAATCTTCAGGGAAAGAAATTCATGACCCTGACTGAAGAGACGATCAAAGAGTTACGTCAAAAATACAAAACAAACAAAGACGAGGCTCTGGTGAAGGCTCTGAAGGATCCTGATGCAGGCAAGCGCCCTAAAGAGGGCACTGTACTTTCAATCGATGATAAAGAAAGCATTTCTGTTGCAGATTTCGAAATGCTCTATTATGCACAGATGCGTGCAGTATATAATGTCGATAACGAAGAAATTGACAGAATTGCGACAGACGAGCGCGCACTCAGCCAGAATCCCCTTCTCGACAAGGATATGTTTGCAGACGAATTGCTTCGTCAGAAACTGGTATATATTGAAGCACTCGATAGCAAGGAATTCGACATTAAAAACGATAATGATCTTGAGTATGTAATAAAGATTCAGGAAAACATTATTATGGTCTCTCACTATATCAAAAAGAAATACGGAAAAGAACTTGAACCTACCATCGAAGAGATGGATTCAGTCTATCAGGCAAACAAGGATCGCTACAAGGACATTCCCGCAACCGATATCGAGCGATATTTGCGTCCGATGATTCTTTCTCAAAAACTGCAGATGAAGGGTTTTGAGTTTATACAGAATGAAATTGAAGACAGCCAGATTGTCTACAACAACAAAGTACTAAAAGGCGAGAGCGGCGAAAAGTAATTCCCGCATAATACTCTTACCCATAAAAAACAAAAACGGATATAATTATCCGTTTTTTGTTTTTTATAGCCCTCTTGTTATTGCATGTAATTATCCGATAATCTAGCAGAGTACCTGATACGGATTATGGCTGCATCTCTAAGTCTGCTTTTTCATATGATGATAATGAAAAACTGATTAGCGATGTTCCCAAACACCTGAAAACTGAATTTAGAGCGGTTTACGAATCAATTAATACGTACCCGCATGAATGATACCAGCCAAAAGCGTCTTTTCTTGTAACAGCTCGTAACACTTCGGCTAAAGCCTTTGTTATCTCTTCTTCGCTTCTACCTTT
>JAEWVL010000098.1 GCA_023396665.1 Spirochaetota bacterium | reverse complement strand
TCTTAAATGTTTTCATTGTCATATAATACAAATTTGTCTAATTATTGCAAGTATTTTATAGTTGAAAAATCGACAGCCTGACTATAAAAGATTCGCTTCAGTCTTGGGAGATGTTAACAAGGGTGGTAGACTGCGGTTCTTTACACAAGATGTAGTAAAAATACCAATAACAACAAATCGAGATGAAAGACTTGTAAGCTTTGTTAATCAGATAATGGAATCATACGAATTATTACAAAATGCTACTTCAGATAGCAAAAAAGATTTCATTCAAAAACAGATAATGATCATTGACCGCAAGATAGATCTGCTGGTCTATCAGCTCTACGGCCTGACCGATGAGGAGATTAAGATTGTGGAGGGGGAGTGAAGTGCCCTCACCCCCGCCCCTCTCCCGGCGACAGTGTTTACGGGAACGTAGGAAGAGGGGAGTCTGACTGTAAACAGAAAACCGTTTTTCATAGAGAAGCCCTCTCCCTACTCCCCATTACGCGCTTTCACTGGGAGAGGGCGCGCAGTAGCGCGGGTGAGGGCATAAGATTATTTGCAAGATCGATTATCTAATCTATCAGCGCTACGATCTGACCTGAGATGAGATCGCCATTGTGGAGAGATGAATAGAAACACAAATCTGATACCTGAAAATGCGGGTATATACTCATCCCCCAAAAAGTTTATTGAATACTCGATTCATAGATCACTCAGAAGCGAGAAAATTTATATTGAGAGCCCTCGCCCGGCAAAACGCCTCATCGCGCCCTCCATGGCGCAGGCGTTTTGCTTAGGCCTTCTGCCTAACAGAGAGAGGGCGCGCAGTAGGCTGCTCGTCACCTGTTCGGCCATCCTTGGCCGGTGACGAGCTACGCCATCCTGGCTTACGGGTGAGGGCGCAGAGATTACTGAGTGGCTCGCCGGAGGCGATGGCTTTGAATTTTACTATTTTATCGCCTTAAAACACTCCGCTGTTTTCCATCTCTGTCTTGTTGACAAAGTCCATGTGATAGAGTTTTTCCCAGTGGTTAATATTTAATGTTCCTCTCGTGAGGCGGATCGCCAGTATGCAGCAGTTCTCATCGTTTTCGTTGTTGGCGCTGTCGTACCACGAGGCAAAGGCCGTGCGCAGTGTGTCTCGTAACCCGGCATTCTTCGGGTCAAGCACCCAGCCGAGATTTTCGGCTCTGCCGCTTGCGGTGAACATTTCAGTACACGAAGCGACCGAAACTTCGGGGTTAATTGCGATTTGCTGCATCTTGTTTGATTTGGCGTAAGTGGTGACATAAAAGACCCCGTCCATATACACCGCGTTCACACCTCTGACAACCGGGCGGGGGCTTCCATCGGCGTTTGGCTCACGGGCTATTGTTGCAAGGCTGAGAACGTTATCCCTGCCGCTGCCGAATTTTTCGTCCAGTAATGCGAAACCCTCTTCATAATTGCTCATATCAATTCTCCTGTTTTTATACATATTTGTCCAATAAACATGTGTGTAGTATCATGTCAATGTAAAAACGAATTTCTGATGCTGTGTGAGTTGCGCTATGTGGGGATTAAAAGGCCGGATTGTCCCGTATCCCCTCGCATCTCAGGAGATATTTGCGAGCGGCATTTGTATTGTCACTTTGAGACCGGGATCAGCCTGGGCGAAAGCTATGTGCCCCTGCTGTTTGTTACTGATAAGAGAGGTGACGATCGAAAGGCCCAGACCCATGTGGCTTTTGCCGCGCGCGGTGGTGAAAAAAGGTTCGGCCATGCGGGCAATCACCTCCGCGCTTGGGTTCTGCCCGTTATCATGATATTCAATTTGCAGCGTTACATCAATTATATTAAAAACAATCCAAATGCTGTCCGCCTGCGAGTGTTCGATTGTGTTGGTGACAAGCTGGGTGAGTATCTGCTTGAGTTCGGCGCTTCGCAGGGGGATATCGCCGCCTCGGTCATTTTCGACTGTAAAATTTTTTATTTGCGGACATTTCGCGACATAGTCCTTCAGTTCGGCGACAATTTGAGACAGCGGCGCCGATGTTCCCGAGTGCTCATCATTGACGCTTGAGAGTCTTTTAAAGGTTTCGATCTGAATTTTCATCTGATCAAGATTTGATCGCATCAGTCTGAACCCTTCGAGATTTTCGTCGATCTGAGAGTCGAAACCTGTCCGTGTCAGCGTACCGTCCTGTATGCTCTGCCTGAAATCGAGCAACTGTGACTCGATCAGACTTGACAGTGCGACACAGTTGCCCAGCGGCGTGTTCAGTTCGTGTGAAAGCCCGGCGACCATCTCGAAAAGCGAATTCTGAAACTGCGCGCTGTGAAGAAAGCCCTGCACCTGTGACAGGTGAGAACGGGTGCTGACCAGCTCTTCAGAGGTTTTTTCAGCGATACTGCTTAAACGGCGGTTGAGACGGTAAAGAGCCATGATGGTGATGAAAATAACAGTCGCGCTTGTGAAAAGAACCAGTGCGCGCAAAATGAAAAAGTTGCGTCTGATGCGATCGCTTTTCTGATTCATTGTTATCAGTAAATTGTCGAGGCGGTCCGAGAAAATTTGGTCGAAAAGCACATTCATCCCCTTGAGTTTGCCGACAATCTGATAATACTGATAAGCCGACAGGGGCCCCATGTACGAGGTCACGTCTTTTCCGGTGAGGCTTGAAAGACCGACGCGACCCTCCCGATAGACCGAAGGCAGGTCGGGCTGTTTCAGAAAAAGATAGCCGTTATCCATCAGCTCCTGTCCGAGTTTGAGCCCGGCTTCGATACTGGCGATGAACGAATCGAGGGGTTCGCGAAGTTCGCTGT
>JAEWVL010000077.1 GCA_023396665.1 Spirochaetota bacterium | reverse complement strand
TTTTCATGCAATATTCAAAATCAACAAAAGCGTTAATGATTTTTATAGGTCTTGCGTTTTTCATCAGTTACGCGATGGCGTTTCCTTTTCTGTTCGGCGGTCTTCGTAATGACTCGGTGGCATTTGTCACGCTGGCTAGCGCTTACATGTTTGTACCGGCACTTTGCGTACTCATCGTCAAAAAATTTTATCTGAAAGAAAAAATCGCGAACGATCTCATGATTTCATTCAGGCTGAACCGATGGTTTCTTGTCGCCTGGTTTCTTATGCCCGTTCTCAGCATGCTTGCGTTCGGCATATCACTCCTTTTTCCCGATGTCACTTATACTCCTGATATGGGGGGATACTTCAGCCGTTTCGCCTCGAAAATGAGCCCGCAGCAAATCGAAGCAGCGAAAGAGTCGCTTCGCGCTTTTCCGCTGCCCCCCCTCTTGTTTTCCGCGCTTCAGGGAATGCTCGCCGGTGTTTCCATAAATGTGTTATTCGCTTTCGGCGAAGAGCTGGCCTGGCGCGGCTTTTTACTGAAGTCCTTTACAAAAATGCGATTTTTTAAGGCCTCATTTCTGATCGGATGCATCTGGGGTCTGTGGCACGCGCCGCTCATACTGATGGGACACAATTACCCGGAACATCCGCGAATCGGTGTTTTGATGATGATCGCATGGTGCATTCTTCTTAGCCCGATTTTCGTTTATATAACAATAAAAGCGAAATCGGTGATAGCCTCGTCTATCATGCACGGAACGCTGAACGGAACAGCCGGTCTTTCGATTTTACTCATTGCAGGGGGAAACGATCTGACGACTGGCATCACCGGATTTTCGGGCATCATCGCACTCGTCTTTGCAAATCTGTTTCTGTTTATCTATGACCGTTTTATCAGCGGAGAAAATATTATGATGGATCACTTGCAATGAAAATAATTGTTCCGGTTCTTATACTGTTTCTGCTCTCCTGCGGTGTTCGTGCTGAGCCTGATATTCAACACGGCGATATCATTTTTCAGATATCGCGCTCATCACAGAGCCGGGCTATTCAGATTGCGACCGGGTCACAGTACAGCCACATGGGTCTTGTGACCAGGTTCAACGGGGTCAATTACGTCTACGAGGCTGTACAGCCGGTTAAGCTGACTCGGCTCGATTTGTGGATCAAACGCGGGGTTAAGGAACACTGTGTCATAAAGCGGCTGAAGAACGCTTCTGAAGTGCTGACACCGGAAAACCTTGCCAAAATGCAGAAAGAGGCGCTGAAGTTCGATGGAAAGGACTATGACATTTACTTCGGCTGGTCGGACGAGCGCGTGTATTGCTCTGAGCTGGTATGGAAAATTTACAAACGTGCTCTGGGTATCGAAATCGGCCGACCCAAAAAGCTGAAAGATTTTAATCTGAACAACCCCGACGGCAGGAAAAAACTTGAAGAACGCTACGGCAAAAAAATTCCGCTGAACGAAACGGTCATATCACCGGGAGACATGTTTGACTCGCCGCTGCTGCGTACCGTTTATTCATATTAAGCACCTTCACGGCAGTCGCCCGAAGCGGCTGCCGCAAAGCCCTTACCCGGACTGCGAAACCAGAATAACTATTTTGAGCAGCAGATCAACAGTGATCAGAAAAGCGGCACTGTAGAATACCACATTAAGCATGAGGGGTGACAATTTCGCGACTGCCTTTTCGAACAGCGGCTGCAGCACGTACAGAAAAAACATTCCGCCTAAACCGAATCGAATCGAAGGAGAAAGCGCTATTCTTCCCTGAAAATTAATTTTATAATCACGGTAGGTTTGCCAGGGCCAGCTTCCGCAGAAAAATTCCATTATGTAGCTGGTAACGAGTTCGATTGCGGTGGCAAGCAGCATACAGGCGAGAAAAATCAGCAGCGGTTTTACGAATTTCAGGCAACCCTTCTCTTTTCTCTTCAGCAGAGCGCCGAAACACAGAACAAAGGCGATCGCTCCGAAACCGTAGACCGGCAAATACGGTCCGAACAGAAAGCCCCTGTTGCTAAAACCCCAGCGGTACACAACGACCTCGAGAAACACTTCGTAACACCATCCGATAAAGGCATACATCATGAAGTACAGAAACAGTTTTTTACTTTTAGCACAGACGTCCACACGAAGCCTCCGCTGAATCTTTTTTTTTGAATGATGCACTTGCGAAATGTATGATTCACGAAGCCAATACCATAGCAGTTCGCAGATAAGACCGCAACACTTTTTCCCTAAATTACTCTTGTCAGAACATTACGCCGCGGCTTTTCTGGATTGATTCTGCATCACGGGACAATAAGCGATGGATATTTCGTCAAAACTCGGTCTTTACGCAAAAAAACAATCCGTGCACGAATCCCCCCCCGAGGTGAATACACACGAGGGCACTTCGCAGCCCCTGCCCTTCGATGAGCTGGAAACACCCGAGGGAAGCGTCTTTCGCCGTGAATACCGCAAAGCGCTGGCCGAACTGCTACCGCCGGACACCGGCAGCGAATTCGAAGCCCTTCTGAAACATCTGAAACTGCCCGGCGTCGATGCCGAACAGCTGCTCTTCTTCGACACAGAAACGACCTCGCTTTCCACAGGAACCGGCAATTATGCATTTCTTTGCGGCATCGGCTACATCGACGGCAGCGATTTCATTACCGAGCAGCTCTTTCTGAAGTCATACGATCTCGAACGCGCAATGCTTACGTACATGAACGATTTTTTCAGGCGCTCGAAGATGATCGTTGTCTTCAACGGCAAGAGCTTCGACATTCCCCTCATTAAAAACCGCTACCGGCTCAACCGGGTATACGGCTTTCCCGTAGAAATAGCGGTGTGCGATCTGATTACGCCATCACGCAGAGTGTTCAAATCTCTTTTCGAAGACTGCGCCCTGCAGACCCTCGAGCGCATGGTTCTCGGCGTACATCGTGTCGATGATATTCCGGGGTGGATGATGCCGGATATATTCTTCGATTATCAGAAAACCGGTGAGTGCGCAAAACTTGAGGGAGCGGCTCTTCATAACCGCCTCGACATCGAACATCTCTTCTCGCTGATGACGGTACTGTCGAAAATATTTGATTCGCTCGACGCCCGCCGTTTCGATGAAATCGACAAAGCCCCGCTGGGAAATCTGGCCCCCTATCTTTACAGGATCAATCCTTCGCTGTTTCTTGATGTGGTTGACTATCTCGGGCCTTCACTGCTCGAAGACGAATCGGTTTTTCAAAAATACTCGATTACGCTCAAGCGTGCCGACGAGTGGGAGAAGGCGATTGCGTTCTGGCAGAAAAATCGCTCGCTTTTTTCGCTCGCGGAACTCGCGAAATATAAGGAGCATAAAAAAGCCTCTCCGCTCGAGGCGCTGGCCCTTTGCGAAGAGGCTATTGCTCTCATTGAAAAGAATCTTTACGCTCCCCATGGGGAGAATCTTGATACACGGCAACAAAACCACTACTCTGAACAATTTCAGAAAAGAATTGAACGACTGCACAAAAAATCAGAGAACCGGGCAAACCCCCGCTTCTGATTCAGAGATTTCATATTCTATTACAATAGTTTCAGCCAATACACCGGGATACATCTCTGTATTCTGGCGTTCGACCTGAAAATTGATGTTACCAATTACAAACGTAAAGGAATCTGCCTGTACCGCTGCCATAGTATCTCCTTTTGAGGCCGGTAGATTCTGTTGAGAACCCGCATTCGAATATTTGTGACAATGTAACGAACTGGATACTCTTTTATCTTTATCTTTTCAATTAATGAAAATTACAACTAAAATTCTTCAAGTTCTCTGTTTTTTTCCTTTTAAAAATTTCGAATACTACAGGCGCTCGTTATTTGTGTAATCCCGTTGTTATTCACATATTGTTAACAATACAAATTAATAACAGGAAATCCCCCTTATGATCATCGCTGAAATCACACCATCACAATTAATGCGCAGGAGCATTGATAGACAATCTCGAAATTAATCTTCGCAACTCGAAGCTCGACTAATTCCAATAAGGCGGTTCTAAAAAACTACCTTATGACAAAGGCTGTCGTAACAGACAATAGAGCTAACTTCCTGAGGCCGCTCTTTTTATACAACGATGAAAAAAGCAATACCGTTCCCCTGCTATTCCAAATTATATTGACATTAAAACATTTATCGGGTAGCTTGCCAAGTCTGATTATCAACGATGAGATGAGGTTTTCATGAAAATGAAGTACAGGCAACTAGACACAGCGCATGTAAAGCGGCAATACGGACTCGGAGTAGCGGCGAACGCAGCAAAAACTCTTTTACTGAGCGTTTTTCTTGTAAGCTTGCTCTGCGGCTGTGAATCGGAAAGCGGTGATGATTCTGATCGCATCGACGGCGATTTGATAATAGATGCAACGACAGAAGAGTACAAGGACACCACTCTTGACGTTGCCGGTAACGTCATAATCAAAAACGGCGGCAAACTTATTCTGGACAATTGCAAGTTGAACATCATCGGCAGTTACGACGAGGAATTCGCCGTGTTGATCAGCGACACAAGCAGTCTTGAAACGAAAAACTCCACTGTAATCAGGGGAAAAGATTACCAGATCGGCGTCTCCGTGAGAAATAGCGCTTCCATTTCATTTACCGACACCGTGGTGACAAATCATCTGGGTATCGGTGCCTGGGATTCATCCATGATCGTCGCAAATGATTCGAACATCGAAGAAATTCAGGTACACGATACGGCAAAGGTAACCCTGAACGGCGGAGAAGAGATTTATCCTGTTTTCTTTTTCAATGACGGACAGATTGGCGAGCTGAGAGATTTGAAAACTGACGAGCCGGTCACCCGCACCATCGAAGTAAGCGAGGGCTGGAACCTGGAATTCGTCGGCACGGTTATGAACGGTTACCAGATTGACGTGGAAGACCGCGGCACCGAAGTGACGCTGGTCAACTGTGAGGGAATAACGGCATCGGTGCACACTCCCGGCGATCTCGATACCGCGGCAAGCCTGTCAAATGTAACGACCGGTTCAACAGCAAAAAGCGGATCTTACGCAGGACTGGGCCCTGAAATCACTTACACTGATACTGTCATCAATCTGTTCAATATTTACGTCGGCGGAAACGACAGTGTCATAATCGACGGCGGCATCGTTAACGAGGCCAACACCATGGAAAGCGCCGAGCTGACCATACGCAACTGCCAGATGGAATACAATCTGCTGCAGGCCTATGACACCTCAGCGATTACCGTTGAAAACTGCAGCATCGAAAAAGAGGATGATTCATATACGCCTTCGGTGACGGCATCTGGCGATGAGGGCGGAAACGGAAGCATCATCACCATCTCAAACAGCGACTGCAGCGGGCTTATCGCACAGGCGATAGAAAGCGGTAAAATATATTTTGTCGGTGTCAGCAATCTGAACCAGGACGATCTGGATGTTCAGGATAAGGGACAGATATTCAAGGACGGCACAAAGATAAGACCCTGAGCAAAGCCGCGCTTTATTGACCGGTATTCGGAGATTCACCTGCGAGAGAGCCGCACATTCGCAAGTGAATCTCTTTAACCGGTCCCTCTCAGAACATCACTTCACCGTCAAAGAAATTGTTCCGTCCGCATTATGTTTCATCACCGCGTATTTCACGCAACGAAGATGTGTTTTCCCTTTTGAAAGGCTGCTGTCGTGATAGAACAGATACCATTTGCCCTGATACTGAACCGTCGAATGATGCGTCGTCCATCCGGTGACAGGCTCAAGCAAAACCCCCCGGTAGGTGAAGGGTCCTTCGGGCTTATCCGAAGTCGCATAGACAATAAGATGTGTCGGTCCCGTCGAATAGGAAAGATAATAGGTTTTTTTGTATTTGTGCACCCATGCCGCCTCAAAGAACCACCGGTATTTGTCACCTGATTTTATCGGATTTCCGTTATCATCAACAATCTTTATCTCGTCTACCGGTCCGTCGAATTGCAGCATATCATCCGTCATGCGCGCAAATTTCGGGCCCAGTGCGGGGTCCGCAACAGAAGGGATTCTTCCGTCCGGATCATAGCTCCCGGTTTTCCATCGCTCAAGCTGACCACCCCACAGTCCCCCGAAATACATGTAGGCGCTGCCGTTATCATCAACAAACACGGCGGGATCCATGCTGAGACTGCCGGCTATCGGTTCCGCTTCGGCTTTAAAAGGACCATAGGGTTTATCCGAACGTGCTACTCCGATACGAAATATCCCCCCGCGGTCTTTTGCGGGAAAATAGAGATAGTAGCTGCCGTTTTTATACGCGACATCGGGCGCCCACAGCTGCTTAGCCGCCCATGGCACATCTTTCAGATGCAAAACCTCTCCATGATCTGTTACCGGCGAATTGAAATCGCTGATCGAGTAGACATGATAATCCTGCATTGCAAATTGATCACCCTCGTTCGAATCCGGAGTATTGGTTTCGATATCGTGTGAGGGGTAAATATAGAGTTTCTTTTCAAAAACATGCGCAGAGGGATCTGCGGTATACAGATCGGTAACCAGAGCCCGGCCCGGCTTGATGAGCCGTCTTAAGATTGCTGTTTTCTCGTTCACACATGCCAGAAGCGTGAACAGAAGCGAAACGGCCAGAACCGCTGTGCATAATCTTTTTACCGTCAGAATCATATCAAAAACATCCTTACTAAAAGTAGAGCTGTTACTTTCCGCCCAAGCACAACCTTGACTTGCGGCTGATCGTTCTTACAGATAACACTGCATCTGCAAGGACAGTTTGTGTTCTCCATCTTTATTGCTTCCGTCACCGAGAGGAAGATCATATTGCGCGCGCAGGTTCGCATTGTGGCCGTCGATAAAATAGTTAAGCCCGGTTGACAACACATGCGAAACGTAATTGCCGCCTTTTCCTGAATCCTTCGCATTCAGTCTGTTACTCATGGCATAGCGGGCAAAGGGCTGCCACCTGGAGGCCATCAGCATTCCGCATTGAACATAGATAGTAACATAATTCTTGTAATCCAGATCTTCAAACCTGTCCGAATCCGAAGGATTACCCTGTCCGTAGGTCAGCGCCCCCTGAAGCGCAAAAGAATTTCCGCCGGCGATCGACTTGTCGGCTGTGACATCCACGGTCATGGCAAAATAGTTTCTCGGATCTCCGTCACGACTTTTGTCGCATACCCCGGGTTGAAAATCATAACCGATTCCGAAAGCAAAAACATCACGCTTTCCCAGATAATTTTCACTGTAAAAGAATCCATCCTCTCTGTCGGCGATATGCACCTGAAGACGACCGGTGAAACGGGGCCAATCGCCCTCGTTTATCGTATGCGTTTCACTATCCGGATTATCGGGATCTGCCGAAAACTCTTCTCTACCCTGGCCCCTGAACATTCCAACGCGATACTCAAGATAACGCTGAAACAGAAAACCGCGAAACAGTATGCCCGTGTCACGGCCATCGTTCGAATAATTATACAATGACGACGCGTTCTGATCAAGATCGTTCGTAAGTGTGGTCGCTGCGCTCTGATTATTCATCCGGGAAAAAGGAAGAGGCATCTGACCGGCGAAAATCTGAAAAGAATCGGCGATTTCGTAATTGATAAATGCATCCTGTACGTACAGAGGGCTGTCACCGGTCTTTTGCGTGGAGTTTACGGAAAAATCCTCTGTCTGAAAAAAGAAAAAGAACTTATCGGCCGTTTGCCCGTTAAGAATCAAACGGTTATGATTAACATAGTAATCGTTCTTTGAAACGTAATCATCATTGAAACTGAAAGCGGTTCCGGCCTGCAGAAAATAATGCATCTGAACCCATCTGTTCGGCGAAAGCAGCAGACGCGCCTTGGAAACATCCTCTTCGGGCGACTGTGCGGCAAAAACAGATACAGCGCCGAAAAGCAGCGCCACAAGGCAAATCTTTTTGAAACTCATATTAACTCCTCTTGGGAATCTCTAAAATTAATATTTTCAACCCGAAGCCCGAACAATGCCAATGAAAAACGAAGTACATTCGTTCCGTTTCTGATTATTCGAGCTTCACTCTTGAAAGTTACACTGTAGTTTTCCGCTTCATGAAGAGGCTCTCTGCACAACACAGATACTCAGCTCCTGCTTCAAGCGG
>JAEWVL010000188.1 GCA_023396665.1 Spirochaetota bacterium | reverse complement strand
GGAAAGTGCATGACAGTATCGAGACGACGAAGCAATGGCTAGCCCATTGTATTGAAACCGGGGATTCTGAGAATAAAACGCCCTTCGTCATTGAGTTGAAGCAGAATGCTTCTGTCATAGGTATGATCGAATTTACTATCCATGGATTTTATGCGAGTTTCGGCTATGTACTGGCCAGGGACTATTGGAATAAAGGCATCATGACGGAAGCCGCCAGCCCCCTGGCAGATATGATTATCAAACGCGAAGAAATCTTCCGCATCGAGGCTGTTCATGATGTGGACAATCCGGCATCCGGAAGGGTGATGCAGAAGATAGGTATGCAGTTCGAGGGAATAGTCAGAAAGTACTCTCTCCATCCGAATGTTTCCCCTGTCCCCCGGGATTGCTGCTTGTATTCACTGGTGAAGGATTAATTTCTTCAGAAATTTCGAAATAGTTGATAAATGCTGCAAGACAGATAGTCTCTCGAACTGTGAGAAAATTTTATATTATCGAAAAAGACACCACGGAGACCGTAAATTTCTCCTGGATAACAACAATAATTACTCCTCGCTTTCATATAACGTACAAGAGTTGACAGGGTTGTGGCGGCCGTATCGCCGCAATGTGCCGAATGCCGAGCAACGCGCGCAATGAAGTGAGAACAGCGCATAACTCTCAAACGTTACATGAAGGACGCGCTAATCCACTAACATTTCTTTAATAACTGCTTTGATCTTTGTAATCGTTTTCTTATCTATATTCCCTAATTTTCTGATTATTCTTACTTTATCTATCGTTCTGATCTGGTCTATGACAATCCATCCATCCTTTAAATTAAAATTTATTTTAACACGAGATGGATAATCATGACTTTTTGTTGTCATAGGTGCAATGATTATTGTTGAGATATTATGATTCATTTCATTTGGAGAGATAACGGTACATGGTCGACTTTTTTTGATTTCATGACCGATTGTTGGATCGAGATTTACTAACACAACATCGTATTGATCTATTACCATTCGAAATCTTCCTGTTCAATATCCAATGAATCATCAATAAGCAGAGAGTCATGTTTATTAGCAGACATTTCTTTGAACTTCTTCGACCATTCTTTTCTTGGCGTTTGATTAACTGGAATTATGACTATTTTCTGATTTTCAATATTCATTTCAACTTCTGTTCCGATGTGACATTGGGTTAGAACTGAAGCAGGGATTCTTATCCCTTTTGAGTTTCCTATTTGAACAATATTAACTTTCATAATGAGCAACCTATAGTTTTATCATTTAATGTAATCACAATATAATTACATGTCAACTGATTAATTTCTTCGAAAGTAGAAAACGATTAATTTTTTGCAGAAAATTCTTAAACTATACCAGGTCTTGTGTTGGGATTTCTAAATATAGAGTTATGCGCGTCTTTCAGATAACAAAATGCATCCGCAACATTTTCCCTTTAGCGAAACAACACAGGCTTTCGCTTTTTTCAGTAACAATAGTTGACGAAAGGGCACTTTATTCATATATTCTTTATAGGGTAGGGGGGTATGCTATATCATGATACAGTTCTATTGCTCAGCTCAAAGCGGATCCGATGTGGCCGTATCCCCCCGCCTTTTTAAACATTAACAAAGCGCAAGTACCTTGCCGGAAACCATACAATAAAGAGGATAGCGATGCCGGACACATGTAAAAAATGCACAGACCGAAAGGCTCACCATTCGGAGCAAACAAAAAAAGAACTGGCAAGGCGCCTGGCCCGCATTGAAGGCCAGATCAGAGCTCTGACGCGTATGATAGACGAGGACGTCTACTGCGACGATGTTCTCAATCAGGTGACATCGGTCATGGCCGCACTGAACGGCATACGCATACTGCTTCTTGACCGTCATATCAACTCATGTGTGGTCGAACAGCTCAACGAAGGCCGCATCGAAGTGATCGACGAGCTCATGAAAACGATCGCGAGGATGACAAAACAATGAAAAATAAAATACTGGAAACAATAACGATACAGGGTATGAAATGCGCCTCATGCAGCGCGCATGTCGCGACGGCGCTTGAAAAGCTGGAGGGATTAAGCGAGGTATCTGTCAATCTTGCAAGCGAGCGCGCGCAATTTCTCTATGAGCCCGCGAAGATAACAATTTCGCGAGTGAATAAGACAATCCGCGATGCGGGATACACACCGATTGAAGCGACAAAAAAGACCATGGCAGGGGACATCGACGAAGCGAAAAGACGCGAAGCGCGGATTCTCACAATCAAACTGTTCGTGGCGGCTCTGTTCACCGTACCGCTTTTCTACATCGCAATGGCACCGATGCTGACTATCGTCAGCCTGCCGCTGCCCTCCTCTATCGCACCGGACAAGGCCCCCCTCGCCTACGCGATGCTGCAGTTTCTTCTGACAATACCGGTCATCGCGGCAGGCCACAGTTTTTACAGCAGCGGCATTGCGGCCATTGTGCGGCGCAGCCCCAACATGGATTCTCTCGTCGCAATGGGAACTGGCGCCGCCCTCTTGTACAGTGTACTCTCGCTGATACAGATGGCAGGCGGATCGCAGCAGGCCGACGGCATGCACCATCTCTATTTTGAATCGGCAGCGGTCATCATCACGCTGATACTGCTGGGCAAGTCTCTCGAGCTGCGCGCGAAAGGAAAGACCTCCCAGGCCATCAAGCGGCTGCTTGATCTTGCACCCCGAAACGCCCTTGTCATCCGCGAGGGAAAGGAATGCGAGATTCCGGTCGACGAAGTTGCAGCCGGAGACATCGTCATTGTTAAGCCCGGCAGCAAGATTCCCGTTGACGGCGTCATCATCGAAGGCTCCACCTCTGTCGACGAATCGATGCTGACCGGAGAGAGCATTCCCGTGGATCGTGTCAGCGGAGACACACTGCATGCGGCAAGCATCAATGGTAACGGAAGCATACGCATGCGCGCCGAGAAGACCGGAGAGGATACGATGTTTGCGCAGATCATCCGCCTTGTTGAAAGGGCACAGGGCAGCAAGGCTCCGGTCGCGAGGCTTGCGGACAGAGTTTCGGGCATCTTCGTTCCGATAGTGTTCATAATCGCGCTTGTCGCGGCGCTTTCATGGTATATTGCCGGTGCCGGCTTCACCTTTGCCCTTACGGTATTCATCACCACCCTGGTCATAGCCTGCCCCTGCGCCCTCGGGCTGGCCACGCCGACCGCCATCATGGTGGGTACCGGCAAGGGCGCGGAAAACGGCATTCTCATCAAATCGGGTGAGGCGCTTGAAAGCGCTCACAAGACCACAACGGTCGTTTTAGACAAGACGGGTACCATTACCGAGGGTAAAGCTCTTGTGACCGATATCTTCGCACTTGACGGTCACACACAGGACGAGTTACTGCGCCTCGCCGCATCGGCTGAAAAGGGATCGGAGCATTCGCTCGCCGCCGCGATCGTCGAAGAAGCCCGGCGAAAAAACCTTAGTCTTGAAAACGTAACGAACTTCGAGGCGCTTCCGGGCCGGGGGATACGGGCCTCTATCGGCGCCATTGAGTTGCTTCTCGGCAATACAAAACTGATGAGTGAAATGTCAGTGGACACAAGTCAGCTCAGGGAGCACGGCGCCGCTTACGCCGCCGCAGGCAAAACGCCGATGTACATCGCACTCAACGGCAAAGTTGCCGGACTTGTCTGTGTCGCCGATGTGATCAAGAAGACGAGCACCGGGGCGATCTCGCGGCTGCGCGCGCGAGGCATGGAAGTGATCATGATCACCGGCGATCACAAATCTACCGCCAGGGCCGTCGCCGCCCAGGCCGGGATAGACCGGGTTATCGCCGAAGTACTGCCCGATGAAAAAGCCGGGAAAATCGCCGAACTGCAAAAAGAAGGCAGGCTGGTCGCCATGGTCGGCGACGGCATCAACGACGCTGTCGCCCTCGCGCGCGCCGACACCGGTATCGCGATCGGTTCGGGCACCGATGTGGCGATAGAGTCCGCGGGTATCGTTCTGATGCGGGGTGACCTTAACGGCGTTGTCGACGCGATCGATCTGAGCAGGCGTACGATGCGTACGATCAGACAGAATCTGTTCTGGGCCTTCGGCTACAACGTGCTGGGCATACCCGTGGCAGCCGGTGTGCTGGCGCTTTTCGGCGGACCGCTTCTGAGTCCGATGATAGCGGCGGCGGCGATGTCCTTTTCTTCGGTATCGGTCGTGACAAACGCGCTGCGCCTGCGCAGCTATAAAGTCAGCTAAGCCGAAAAGCGCGGAAGTCGGGGTTCAGCTTTCACAAAACAGCGTCTCAAGCCGGGTTGTTTGTTTTATCAGGGATTTGCGTTGAAACGATGCTGTCAGGGATCGAACGCGGCGATTAAAACGCCGGTTTCAAATCGATTGCGGGTCTTTTCTCACCTTCTTGCCGTTTTCACGCACGATGACACCGGGCGTTCCGACGACAGTACACGATGGAGGTATCTGTTTATTAATCAGCACCGTCTCCGCACCGATACGGCAATCGTCGCCGATCACGGAAGGCCCCAGTATTGTGGCGTTCGCACCGACCAGAACCCTGTTGCCGAGTGTGGGATGACGTTTACCGACATGGTGCCCCGTGCCGCCGAGCGTCACACAGTGAAAAAGTGTGCAATCATCACCGATTTCAACAGTCTCGCCGATAACCGTTCCCATTCCGTGGTCGATGAAAAGCCCGCGACCGATCACGGCTCCGGGATGAATCTCGATGCCCGTCAGAAAGCGGACTATCTGCGACATGAGCCGCGCAAGAAAGCGCAGCCGCAGCCGGTAGAGCGGATGACAGACATATTTGTGCACCACAACAGCGTGCAGCCCCGGATACAAAAGCGGCTCAAGACCGCGTGCCGCAGGATCGTTTCTGTAAATTGCGCGAATTGCGTTAAACATGAAACTCCTTTTCAGAATATATTCCGTTTGTTGTCAGCGCAGGGCACTAGAATTTGCTGTATTCAATTTTCTGCCTGCTCAGTACTTTCCCCTCGCTGTCAGAGCTGACGCTTTCGACCAGCAAACCCTTGCCGTTAAATCTGTTTCGCCTGAGCGTCTGTGATTCTCCGAACACTTCAAAACCGTAGTCTTTTGAATACTCGTGATCTATTTTTACCGGGTTACCTTTTGCATCATAATGAAAGGTCTCGCTTTCGGTTCGTTTTCCGTCAGCATTGAATGACTCACGAAGCAGTTGTTGTTTTGAAAGACGCTTTTCGGTGATGCTGCTTGCAGGCTTCGCATTGCGGTCAAAGTAAGTTGATTCGTATCCCCCCGCAGTATACAGCGTTTTACAGTACAGATATTCTTTCCCCTCGGGATAACTGTATGAGAGCGATTCGCTTTTTTCACCCGAAGCGCTGTAAGTTATTTTCTCAACCGATATCAGTTCTCCCGTCGCAGCAAAGGTTTGCGTTCCGATGAGCAGGCCTTTACTGTCGCGGCTGTATTGCGTGTACTCGCACAGTTTCTCCTCGTTATCATTGCGAAGCGACTTGATGCGATCGCCTTTCGCGTCGTATTCGTGCAGTGTCACATAGTCGTATTTTTCCCAACCGTGAATGGGCCGGTGAAACACCGATTCGCGAAGCAGATTTCCCTGCCGGTCGTATTCACGTTCGTTAGTGAGAAATTTCGACACCTCGTCGATTTTGCCGTCTTTATCGGTATACTCGTAGCAGCGCTCGTAACGGATTGCGTTTTTCTTAATGCGCTCGCGCTTTGCCTGTTCATCGTTTTTTTGACTTTTGTCAGAAGAACATGATGCGGCGACAAGTACGAGAAGCAGAAACATGTATATTTTTTTCACATGGCCTCCATGCTGATTTATCCCTGCGATTAGGCAAAGCCCTGCCAAATATGTCAAGCACAGCTTTGACGGGGGGATACCGGAAACAGCGCTCTGCGCAAGTATCGCAGCGGAGAGAATATTATTCTTGCCCTTATTTCAGCCTCGCATATTATGTGAGATCGCGGCATGCCGAATCGATCACAAATCGACACCGTTCGATATGCCGCGATGACGCGATGTGTTCAGGGGGGATACCATGCATTCATTTGAGATGATACACACGACCGGGGCGCCTGCGGCGCTGGGTCCCTACTCGCAGGCGGTACGGGCTGCAGGACTGCTGTTTGTTTCGGGACAGATCGGGCTTGACCCGCAAACGGGAGAACTCATCGATGATGCAATTCGTCCGCAGACGATACGTGTCATGGAAAACCTGAAAGCGGTGCTTACGGGTTCACATCTCGATTTTTCAAACGTTGTCAGAGCCGATATTTTCATCACTTCAATGAAAGATTTTCCCCTCGTCAACGAGATCTACGCATCATACTTTCCCGGCGAATACAAGTGCGCACGTCAGACGATAGAGGTCTCAGCCCTGCCCCGCGGCGCCAAAGTCGAAATATCGCTGATCGCGGCGGAAAAAACGCAATAAAATTCACTTCTCTACGTATTTGCCACGATGACAGAATCCACTTATCAGTGCATACTCTCCAGCATAAAACGACGTTTTCGCGCACACATTTCAATACTCCGGTCAATTATTCCTGCGCGACAACAATAACGTACATGCGGGGATCTAAAAATGAGACCAAACAATAATTCCAGATCTTGTGCGAATGTTATCAGCTCGCTTCTGCTCGCCTTGCTGTGTACTATGCTTCTTTCTTGCGGTGGCGGCGGAAGCGGCAGCGATGATGACGGCAAAGACAAGCCCGGTCCCGGTGAAAATCCGGATGATCCGCAGGCGGGCAACAAGCCTCCTCTTGTTTCAATTGAAGACGATTTTTCTACAACGGTGGCCGATTACGTATTGCTTCATGCATCCGCAAGCGATGGCGATGGCGACGCACTGAGCTACCAATGGAGTGCCGACGCCTCGAATCCCTCCGTTGTCAGCATGGATAACGCTCTTTCAAACGAGAGCGGTTTTTTTGCGTCACCCGACCTTGCCGCGGGCGTCTATACCTTTACAATCGCCGTTACAGACGGCAAGGACAGCGTCTCCCGAAGCATCAAGATTACCGTTGAACAGTTTCGCGAAACAAGCGCCGCCGATGTCGGACTCACGGGTAATGTCAGTTTCGGATCTGACGTAGCGCTGTCCCAAGACTCGGGCACCTATGTTATCGGATCCGAACTGGCAAACGGAACCAAAGGCAATATTTACGTCGGAAGAAAAAATTCTGCCGGCAACTATGAGACCTTCACATTGTGCCCCTCAGATATCAGCAGCAACAACAGGATCGGCACCAGGGTAGCGGTGTCCGGAGACGGAAACACCGTTCTGGCCAGCACAACGTATTTTGACTCTTACCGGGGTAAAGTATATGTGTATGAATGGGACGGATCGCAATGGAACTATAGCGGCGTTCAGCCCACAGACCTACAGTCGAACGATATGTTTGGAGCGGAGCTTGCCGTCAATCATGACGGAACTGCTTTTGTCGTTCATTCTTTTGACGGAAATAACAACATGGCCGGCAAGGTGTATCTGTTCAAAAAAAACGCATCAACATGGATTGAGACGCTGCTCGATCAGGGTGACAGCGTCAACGGAGCGGGAACGATCAGAATTCTCGGCAGATCGCTTGCCATCTCGCAGGACGCATCGACAATCATTGCAGGTGCCCACGGTTCGCATAACGGCTATGTGAACAACGGCGGCGCATTAAAAGTCTACACCTGGAACGGCACAGCTTATAACGCGGAAACAATTTACAACGATGATTATTCGCCTTCAACCGGTTATGATGTAAACTTCGGTTATGCAGTCGCGCTGCGGCCTGACGGTAAAGCCTTTGTCGCAAGCGCCCGGCGATATAACAATGAGACAGGAAGAGTATATCTCTATGAGAAAGATACGGATGACCATTGGAATATCAGTGCAACACTGCAGCCTTCTAACGGCATGAAAAATCAAATGTTCGGCAGCACTGTACAAATATCGACGACAGGTTCGACTATAGCCGTCGGAGCCGGCAATTTTGACGGTGAAAAAGGCGCTATGTATCTTTTCAGGCGATCGGGATCCGCTTACGACGAATACCGATGCTGTGATCCGAACGGTATCGCATACGACTATTTCGGAACAGATATCGCCATTTCCGGTGACGGAGAAAACCTGCTTGTTTCCGCGCCAGGCAAGAACTCAAAAGCGGGAAGTGTTTTCTGGTACTGAAGCCGCAAGAGCGGCTCGTTTATCACAAGCAAAACGAGCCGCTCTTGCGTACACCACAACAAGGGCTGCAACGAAGGGTACTCACAACGATCGCAGAAGATTCGCCATCTCGATCGCGCTGAGGGCCGCGTCGTAGCCTTTGTTTCCCGATTTTGTGCCGGCGCGTTCGATCGCCTGTTCAATATTTTCGGTGGTGACGACACCGAAGATGACCGGCACGCCGCTTTCAAGCGAAACCGAGGCGATTCCCTTCGAAACTTCGGCGCACACGTAATCGAAGTGCGGGGTGGAGCCGCGGATGACCGCACCCAGACAGATGACCGCATCATACTTTTTCGAGTGCGCCATCTTCTTCGCTACAAGCGGAATCTCGAAGGCTCCGGGAACCCGTGCGATTTCAATTTCCTCGTCAAGGGCGCCGTGACGCTTGAGTCCGTCAAGGGCGCCGCCAAGCAGGTGGCCGCAGATAAAATCGTTGAAACGGGGCACGATAACTCCGAAGCGCAGTCCCTTCGCGACAAGATTTCCTTCAATTGTCTTCATTTTGTTATCCTCTTCTTTTTTTTTCGACAGTCAGTACTCTGTAAATTTGAATGGCAGCCGGCTTCGCGCTTAACAGTGTTGTCGCGATTACGGCATGTATCGGGTATCCCCCCGCATTAAAAATGCAACATGTGACCCATGCGGTCTTTTTTCGTTTTCAGATAGCGCTCGTCGTTTTCGTGAGCCTGCATCTGAATGGGCACCCGCTCGACAATCTCGATACCGTAGCCGCCGAGACCCGCGATTTTTTTCGGGTTGTTCGTCAACAAGCGAATCTTCTTTAAGCCGAGCATGGAAAGTATTTGCGCACCGATACCGTACTCGCGCATGTCTTCGGGAAAACCGAGCGCGAGATTCGCATCGACGGTATCCATACCCTGATCCTGCAGCTCGTAGGCGCGAATCTTGTTAATCAGGCCGATACCCCGGCCTTCCTGACGCATGTATAAAAGCACTCCCCGACCCGCTTCGTCTATCATGTGCAGGGCACTCGCAAGCTGCTCGCCGCAATCACAGCGAAGCGATCCGAAGGTGTCACCGGTGAGACACTCGGAATGCACACGAACGAGCACCGCTTCTTCGCCGGAGACATCGCCCTTCACCAGAGCGACATGATGTTCGCGGGTGATGGTGTTTTCAAAACCGATCATGGTGAACTCGCCGTAGGCGGTCGGCAGTTTCGCTTCGGCGCTTCTTTCCACAAGCACCTCATTGCGTTTACGGTAGGCGATAAGATCGGCGATAGTAACGATTTTCAGCGAGTGTTTTTTCGCAAAGGCGAGCAGCTGCGGAACACGGGCCATGCTGCCGTCTTCGTTCATGATCTCGCAGATGACTCCCGCAGGCAAAAGGCCGGCAAGACGGGCCAAATCAACGGCAGCCTCAGTATGTCCGGCTCTGACCAGAACACCGCCTTCGACCGCTTCGAGGGGAAAGACGTGTCCGGGTCGTCTGAAATCGCCGGGGCGCGCAGCAGTATCGAGCACCTTGCGGATCGTTGCCGCTCGTTCGAAAGCGGATATGCCCGTCGTTGAACCGCTTGCGTCGATCGATACGGTAAAGGCGGTACGATGAGCGTCGGTGTTGTTCGACACCATCGATGTTATCTCCAGTTCGCGCAAACGCCCGCCCGTCACCGGCATGCAGATGAGCCCCCGTCCGTGCGTGGCCATGAAGTTGACGGCTTCGGGAGTCACCTTTTCGGCGGCCATCAGAAGATCACCCTCGTTCTCACGGGATTCGTC
>JAEWVL010000017.1 GCA_023396665.1 Spirochaetota bacterium | reverse complement strand
CTCTCGGCCTGGAAATGGATAAGACCTATGCCAAAAATTCGATGAAAGAGCTCGGCATACAACTGTCGATCAACCTCGTCAGCGATTTTCTGGAAAAATTCAAGAAAGACGAAAAGGCGAAACTTACCGTTTACATCGAAGAGCTTGAGGAACTGCTCGTAAAGATGAAACACTTTGATTACTACGTATCGAAAGAGCTGACCGATCTTATCGTTCTGACTTCGCTTACGATGATAGACCTCGGTATCGAGCGCAAGTACGATAAGAAAGAGGTATGCAAAGAGGTTACAAAGCAGCTGATCAAAATTCTCACAAAAATTGACATTATCAGTGACGGCTTCTGGGCCGAGCTGACAACGATATACACAAAACACATGGCGCAAATGCTGCAGCGCAAAGAGCGTGTCGAATTCAACTTCTACTGGCTCTTCAGTCAGGAGCTCGGCATACTCGACAAGGAGGGCGGAAAGTTCGTCGCTTCGAAAGGCCCCGGACTCATCGCCTCTTCGGGCTCATCCGTTCCCGCAAAGAAGAAAGCTGCAAGCGGCGGTCTGCGCGAACTGTAAGCAATTATTAGCATTGTCAGTTTATGAGAGGCTGTCCGTTTATCCGGGCAGCCTCTTTTTTTACAATCCGTCAATTTGTCAGGGGAGAACCGAATATGTCCAACTATCGCAGCGCCAGAACCGAAACCCGCAAACCTGAAACTTTTCTTAAAAACATTTTCGCTGAGCACTATCACGGACCATCGGACGCGATTTTTCTGAGCAGCCGCTGTGACTGTGCAGCCGGAATCTGCGGTCTTGCATTCAAAGCTCCCGTCATGAAGGAACTCCGTAAAAACGCAGATTTCACATTGCTTCTGCAGCAGCTGAAGAAAACGGGTGACTCATTGCTGCTCGTTTTTGAAAACGACGGCGCTCTTTCATCCTATCGTTACGGAGGTACCGCTGTTGTTAAAACGGAATTGCCGAAAGAACTTGCGGACGATATCGCCGCACTAATACAGTCAGTTCCCGCTTGGGCCGGAACAATTAATGAACGGGGCGAACATGTGATAGATCTGAAAAGCCCAAGTCCCGGTCCTCACTTTTTCGTGAATCTGCTTCTGGGTAACCGCATGGGTTTTGATCACCCCCTGCAAACCACTGCGAAAAGCGTCGTCGACAGACTCGGACGCGGCAGCTTCCGTTCCCATGCCGCCACACAGGTTCTTGCCACACGCTGGGATCTGCGACAGGAGGAGAACGGTTTTCCCTGTAATCGCCAGTTCTATATTACCGAAGAAAGCCGGCAGATATTCTATTCTGCCAATTCCGAAGACCCCTCGATACTGAATGGACAGTGCATTCACAGCCAGAATAACACGCGCATATCATACGAAACAGCCTGCGGACTCAAGATCGAACGGAGTGTCTTTCTGCCGCGACAGCAAAACGGCCTTCCTATTGCTGTCGAAATACAGAGAATCACACTGACGAACAAAACACATAACGAGCGTACGATCAGGCTCGTCTATACGGGCATGTTCGGGCCATCGAAGCCCCCGGCTTTGCAGGAAGATGTTCTCTACAGCAATATCATCATGGAAGGCGGAGTCCTGTTCAACGATGACGGAACGGTACGATGCGTCAGTCCCAACTATTTTCCCGCCTACGACAGAGACGACCTGCGCTTCCATTCAATGATTATACGTTCAGACAAGGGCAATCGTTTTGCAGATGAATTCTGCCTGAATTATAACGATTTTGTCGGAAGGGGAACTCTGGAAGCGCCGGATGGCGTATCCCCCCTGCCTAACGAAATCTATCGCAAAGGGCCCGGCTTTTTCGCACTCGCCGCCGAAGTGACACTCGCCCCCGGAAAAACGGTGAACATCGACAACTTCACGGGGCTCGTCAGCGCCAAAGCGAATCCGGAATTCGGATCCGCTTCGCTACAGAATGAAACTGACAATCTGCTGAGCCACTTCGATTCAGAAGCCTCGGTCGGGGAGGCTCTTGACGATGTAAGGAAATTCTGCGACACCTACTCGTCGTTTTTGGAACTCAACACCTCTGACAGGAATTTTTCCGTGTACTGCAGCCGCAACCTCCCCTTTCAGGTTCTCTATCAGACCTTTGTCTCACGTTCTTTCGCTCAGACCCAGAAGGGCTACCGGGAAATCGGCTTTCGCGAAATACAGGATCTGTTCGCATCCCTGTATTATTTTCATGCCCAGGGCAACAGCGATTTTGTGAAACAGCTGATCATGGAATGGGCGGCACAAGTTCATGAATTCGGCTACGCAAACCATAACTTTTTCTGGGAAGGAAAAGAAGCGGGAAAATGGTCGGATGACGCGTTGTGGCTGCACCAGGCGCTAAGCCGCTATGTTCTGCTGACCGGTGATCTGTCAATTCTTGACGAAGAAGTCATCATCGCGGGGACAAGCCCTGTAAAAAAAAGAAGCATCTTTGAAACACTGAAAGCCGCCATTCGCTACTCCGCTGAAATTTCCATCGGAAAGCATGGTCTGCCACTTCTTGACCGCGCCGACTGGAACGACTGCCTCAGACTGGATCGGAATTACCATTCGGGTCCCGAAAAAGAGGCGATATTCAAAGAAAATGGTCACTACAAATCTGATTGCACCGAAAGTGTCATGAACGGCTTTCTCGCCGTCATCGCCTGCAGGGAACTGCATTCACTCGCCCTGCTCAAAAATGACGGGGCGAGCGCCGCATGGTTATCGACCCTGCAAAATTCGCTGACAGAGAAACTTCGCACACATGCATGGAAAAACGGCGTATTTGCACGCCTGCTTTTTAACCAGTATCCCGGTTTCGTCTACGCGGGCGCCGACGGCGACGGCCTGGATACCGATGCGAGCGGCGGCACCTTTTTTCTGAACAGCTTCTCATGGTCGATTCTCTCAGGCGTGGCCGATGACGCGCAGATCGCATCGATGCTCGATACCGTAAGAAAAAAACTGAAGACTCCCTTTGGGCTCAAACTCGTATCACCGAACGATCTGAGCCGGGTCGTTCCCGACGCCGCGAGCGCCGAATATTTTCCGGGTGACCGGGAAAACGCAGCCGTATTCAAACACGCCAGCATGATGGCTGTATCGGCCATGCTTGATGCGGCAAAACGTGTCGCAGACTGGAAACTTGCCGAAGAGCTCGCGGCAGAGGCCTGGAGCATGATTGACCTGGTGTATCCGGGTCGCACGATGAGCGACCCCTTCGTTCTGGCGGGCAATCCGCGTTTCTGCACCCAGTACAACAACAGTGAAACCGGAGAGAATATCGGTCCTCTTCTCAGCGGGACCGCAAGCTGGTTCATACTCGCGCTTTTGAAAGCCTATGGCATCGAGCTTTCCGACAGAGGACTGGTTATCGATCCCGTTCTTCGCGCATCAGAGAAACAGACCAGCATCGCGCTTCGAATGGGAAACTCAAAGATTGACATTCACTACAACAAGCCGCAAGGATTTGTCAGGTATAAGGACGGGGCATTCACACTGTTGCTCGATAACAACACAATCGAGGGAAACAGTATTGCACTTGCGCAGTTAAAGGGCGATCATCGTATCACTGTCGAGTTTAAGAGTTAAGGTGACTCACAAAAAAATCGTTTCGCTTATCCCCTTGCGGGTTGAGAGAGTTCTGCTCTTCGTACTCTCATCTGCAAGCCGGGGAGAGCACATGCTTAAGAAGACAGGATATGCGGCTGACACAGCTTTTTATATCGGCGATGTCAGCTGAGTCTTTATCATGAAAAATAGCAGCTTCGTAGCAGTCAGAATATGCGCAAAATGAATTTTGCAGTGCTGAAAGAACTCTATTGTTGCCGGGGTATTATCAGGTATTTCTTTCTGTGACATGATGCAAAATTACCTGAATCATCTGAATTTGTCAAATCAATAGTAAAGAATGGAACAGGCATTTCGATTGATTCAAAGCAAAAATTGTGATACAATTGCGATGCAGTCACTCATCACCCATAAGCCAGTTACTCAGCACTTTTCTTATACGTTCAAGTCTTTGCGAATGAATGTGACCTATTCTGCCCAAAAGAATGGATTTTTCTACAACGGCCAGGCGGCTCACACGGATTACACTCGCTGTTTTTAAACCTGACGATTCAAAGTCATCATCTGAAGGTTTAATGATTTCATCGAAAGTAAGCGATATGGCGATAAAGACGCGAGGAAATCATACAGATGAGCCAATCATCAAATTGACCGGGAAGACCGCGAAGTACAAGAGCGGAGCGTAATGCGGCTTCTGACTGATCAGTATAGGCAAATTCAAAAAGCACGACATCGCCTTCTCGAATCATTAAAAGATTTCCTGAATATCTTCTTTCGAGTAAAGCGATGGTTCATCGAAAATGTCGCACATTGCTGAGTTCAGTGAAAAAGAAGATCAGTCTTTTCTCTCGTCTTCTTCAGTACGAGTACCGATGAATTCGACAAAATCAAGAACTTGCTTCTGTCTTTCTTCGGGCAATAATTCGATTTCCTGCATTATCTATTCTGTAAGGTTCATAATGGATCAGATATACCCACTTTGGGGGTTTATGTCAACCTTATAAAGTGACAATCCTCGCTGTACAAGTGCTCACTTCGATACATTTTTGTCAGGTCATCGAGGTGACATCTTTGGCATGTTTTCTTCACTTGACAAATAACAATTTTTGGGTCTTTCCAGAATGTTGGGAAAAATGAACAAAAGAGGTAAAAATATATAGAACGAAAGCCATCGGAATTTCATAATGTAATCGCGACAAAACAGAATGGAATAGCCGATGACTCTCGAACTGAT
>JAEWVL010000486.1 GCA_023396665.1 Spirochaetota bacterium | reverse complement strand
GCGTAGAAGAGAGCAGCAAGAAGGATATGTACAAATTTTTGCGAACGCAATAAATTTACCTGAACTCATCCATACACATCGCTTTGTCATGAGCGCTTATGGTTCCGTCAAGAGAAAGATTCTGCGTTATTATTCTGCATTTTTCTATAAAACTCCGATTAAACCCTGTTACCGAAGTATTTGCATGAGGGTAGAAGGCTGCGAAGCGTATGTTTTCCGATAGTGTAAGATCAGCAGCGGTTTTGCCGAAGAGCCTGATGCTCACATCTGCAACACTTTCTTTCTCAACGTTATAAATATACTGCTTGGCCAGATCACGTATGTCCTTGTTTTGGAATTTTTTTTTCGCTTGCATGGCTTTTGAAAGGGTTCCTGAAAAGGAATCTTTTTTATTTTGCACCGAATGAGCACCTGTCAGTGTGTATTGTAAGGCAAAAAGCGGGCAATTCGGGTCTTCAGCCGCAGCGATTACGGCCTTCCGGTAATGGGTGTCTTCCAGTGATTGTAATAAAGCGTAGCCGAGGGCACAGGAAAAAACTGTACTTATCTGTTCGCTATGCGCCATTTTCGTATTGTCAATTCCTGAGCTGTCAAGTGCCAAAGAGCCGGCTTCATTGCGGATTGTATCGGGGAATAAGGATTCCGTTACGTTAGTTCTCTGGTTCACGATAAGATAAACAGCCACTTCGGCGGTGATAACGATGAAAAAAAGGGTAATCAGGAGTATCAAAAGAAATCTGTAACTGATTTTTTTCATTTCTCTGCATATTTTCCGGTGAAATTGATAGTTAACGATATGACTCGACGTGCGATGGAAAAAGTCACAAGCTTACGTTAGTACTGTTCTGCTAACATTATAACGATAAAAGCATTGCTCCACGAAAAGCAATGCTTTTATCACTTATTATTATATCATTTTCGATGCTATTAGATAGTTGCCTTATCAACCCTTTTCGAAAAGTTTTTTGATAGTTGTACCGATTTCAGCCGGCATGATCAGAAACTTCGAGTTTGAAGAGGCTGCCATATCGCCCATTTTTCTGAGGTACTCCTGTCCGAGAAGATACATCGTCGGATCACCCTTCGTAGCAGCCAGTGATTCCGTTACCATTCTGATCGCCTCAGATTCTGCTTTAGCAAGCCGTTCACGTGCTTCCGCTTCGAGAGTTGCGGACTCTTTTTGGCCTTCGGCCTTGAGAATGGCAGATCGTTTGTCACCTTCAGCTCTCTCGATTGCGCTCTGTTTTTGTCCTTCAGCTTCGAGAATCTGAGCGCGTTTAAAGCGTTCGGCTTTCATCTGTTGTGTCATTGCGTCTTTAACGTCAGTCGGAGGTTCAATGTCCTGAATTTCAACACGGGTTATCTTCGTTCCCCAGGAGTCGGTGGCATCGTCCAGAATCGCCAGCAATTCCTTGTTGATTTTATCACGACTTGACAGTGATTCATCCAGTGTCATTTTTCCCATAATGGCACGCAATGAAGTTTGTCCCAAAGCAGCAATAGCATACTGCAGGTTCTCAATGCCGTAGTATGATTTGTAGGGATCCATAATCTTGAAGAAAATGACACCGTTAACATTAAGCGTTGCGTTGTCGGAAGTGATAATCGACTGGCGGGGCATGTCTATCAGCCGTTCCCGAATATCGATACGTTTTGCAACTCTTGAGAAAAAGGGATCAATAAGATTGAGTCCCGGTTGAAGTATGCTCTGAAATTTTCCGAACCTTTCTACAATCCAGTTTTCAGCCTGGGGAACGATTCGAATCCCCTTTAAAACGATAACACCCAGCGCAATGGCAAATGCAATTGCAAGATATTGCATGAAAGCCTCCTTTTGATGTTTTCTAAATATTCCGGCACATACCGTTGCATCACCTTTAACAGATGTCACTTGCTATCGGTAGTAGAGAGCATGCTGCTGCGACTATGTATAAGAGTACGTTTACTCTTTAACCGGCTTTACCAATATGTGGTTTCCTTTTGCTTCAGTTACGATAATCTCTGTACCGTCTTCAATTGCATGTTCACTGTCAGCTCTCCAAAGTGTTATTCCATGATAAGGGGAATACAGGCTGACTTCTCCCGGTTTACCGGGTATGATAGGAACCGTTACTTTTCCCTTTAGGCCGGAGAGAGTGTCATCCCGTGCGGCAGATCGTATGGCCAGTCCGAATTTCGCATATTTCCTGGCGAAAAAAAACCATAGCAGGATGAACGTAATTGAAAGCACTGCAAATACGAGCAGTTGAAGCGGGTAGTTGTAATAGGGGATAATTCCAAGAAGACATAGAAGACCAACGATCAGCGCAGCTGCTCCGGACCATACCGACAGTTGTGTCGGGAAAAGCAGTTCTGTGCTGGCAATTAGTATTCCAAGTGCAAGCCACAGATAAGGGACAGAAAGTTGAAAGAAATAAAGGTCTATCATTGTTTTTTCCTTCCTGAGATTTTATGGTACAGTGCCGCGATGGGTTTTCTGAGCAGTACTGTTGCGATAATGATAAGAATGTAGGGTAGCAGTACTATTAAAAGATACAGTATTTTGAGAAACATTTCTACCATCGTCACAAAAGCTTCACGAAAATCGGGAACAGTAAAGACGCTCCTGCTCTTTTGTGTGATACTGACATTGATTTTAACCCAGGCGACAGCATCATCGACAAGTTTCATCTGATATTCATTCTCGTCGAGAGCATCCTCGGATTGTGAGAGATACTGCTCCCTTTTTTCATAATTTTGACGTGTTGCATCCGATTCTGTCAGAGCGTACAGCCGGCGTTCGCTTCTGATCTGCTCCCGTCTCTGCTGTATGAGATTACGTATGTTTCCAAGGGTGTGATCTACCG
>JAEWVL010000483.1 GCA_023396665.1 Spirochaetota bacterium | reverse complement strand
GTTCATTCTCAGTTCTGTATTGATTATGTATGGCAAAACCGACGATACCGTTCACCAGTATCAGAACAACTATTGAAGCGAGAAAAGAAATGCTTTTCCGGTTCGAATTAAAAAACTGATTAGTCATAGTACACCACTCTGTGCCCTGACACAATCACAGGGAAATGAATAGGATATAAGGAAACGATCAGTTTTTTGTTAATTCATCAGTTAAGCTGTTTGAACAAAATAGTCGTTCGCTATAGCTTCTCCCATTCTCCCATCACTATCGTCTGCAGTTTCCATTGCGCGAAATTTGTCTCGTTCACCGTTCCGAAAAATTCGGAACGACAGCGCAGGCCTTCTTTACTGTCACATTCAACATAGGCGCGTATCTCGTAGCTGCACTCATCTTTTTTCTGCACACTAACATCTTTCGCGTTTATGGGTGCAAACAGAGCCGTTCCGGGAGTGGGACATTTTTCCTTAACGAACTCACACATCATCATGTAAGCCTTTTCAGAATGATCCTCGCTTTTCCATGAAATATCACCCTCCTGCGCTGCAATCTCGTTAACCGCGTTGGGATTGGCACCGCCAAAAAGCACATAGCCCAGCGATGCGATAGCGATGCTCAGAACCGCCACAGTTGCAAAGGAGAATTGAAATGTCCGCTTGTGACGGCTCTCTTGTTTCACCTGTTCAAATGACAAATAGCACATAGCACATTTGTCGGCACCTGAACTGTTGGCAAAACCGCAATTCGGACAGACTTTTACCCCGGTATTTTCTTTCATAAATTTTACCTCGCTGTTATGACAGCTGAAAATCTGCTATCATATATACCATATTATACGTTGTTATAACTTATTATAACACATTATTCGATAATTACAATTCTTTTTTCACTTTCTATAAATAAACGTACAAATTCTCGATTATTGTATAATTTATCTTCCTTTTGATTTTGATAATTATGTACATATTTCTCTAAAAAGATGATATTTTTTTAAATAATTCTTATTTGAATTAACAAATTAGTTGCCATTTATTTTTTAATATTTTCAAATTGTACAAGGTAACAAACGTTTAAAAGCCAGTCGTCGGAATAACCGTCGAGTTCTTTTTGTTTATCAAACGTTCAGTACCAAATTTCTATCACCTTGCACTGTGTTTATACAGTTCAGGTGAAAAAAAGGGGTTTTCTATGAGTAATATGCTTAAAAGAATTTTAGTGATGCTGCTGGTTTTAATGTCGGTTTTCACGATCACTTCCTGCGAAGAAGATGATGGTGTCGACCCTATCAAGTTCAGCTTCTTTCTGGATGAGTTTGATGTAGATTCAGATAACGGAGATTATGGTTTTGGCGATGGCAGTGGTTATGATGACCACGCACAAGCCGGCAGCCCCTACCATTCGGTAAAAAAGCAAACTACAAAAGCGTCAAGTCTGTCTTACGATGATGAAAAAGCTGCGTATGTTCCATATTACACATATGACGGTACAATAGAATATAACAACGATGGATTATCTACCAAGTACACGGGTATTTATACAGGAGAGTTTAACGAAAGTAATACAAGCGAAACCGAATACGACGGAAACAAAGGCACCACTACTATTATAAACGATGGATTGATTACAGGAAAAACTGATTTCACGCTGAACGACGACAATAAAACGTTAACTGAAACTGATTATGTTTCAAATGATAACGGCGTTAGTTACATTATTGAAGAAGAAAAAACTTATGAGTATAACAGCGATGGACGGCTCAGCAAAAAAACAGTAAATGAATATCATACAGATGCCGATGCATCCGAAAATCAGAATGTTGGTGATAAAAAATACGTCACTACTACTACATATGAGTACTTCAAAAAAGATCTTCCTCTGAAATATGTTAATGTGAAAGATTATTATTATGAAAATACACTTGCATCAACAATCACCACAGAAGCAAATTATGTCAATGACGGAAAAATAATAACCGCCTACAATTGGCAGCAGAAATCTTCTACCAGCGCGGATGTTGACACAACAAGCTACACCTTCACCTACGATGCCGACGGAAATGTTGTGACAGATCAAAGAGTTAGCGGCTCAGGCGCAACTACTACAACATACACTACAACATACAAATGGAAAGACGGCCTGATCACAGAGTTGGTTGAATCACAACAAGATAGCGATGCAGCAGCGCCAACTGAAACGTATAAATTAGTTAAGACTTACGATTCAAAAGGAAGAGACTTAACTTATACAACTTACCAAAGAAATAATGGCTCTATGCAAACCACTCCAGGCTACACTTCAGAAAACACATACGAGTGATCCGCAACAGGTATTACCTGCACAAAAAAAGGCTCCGTACAAAGCGGAGCCTTTTTTATGTACATGCGCAATCAACTGCAAGTTAACTAATATACATTCTTTCTCGACTTAAAAAACAAAAAAGCGCCCGATAATCGGGCGCTTTTTGTCTTAAAAATTACAACAGGAGCTTCAGTACCCCTATGAGGCTGAAGCTCCCTATATGTTGAAGCACAGTCCCTTTCGGGATCGCACAAAGGGCAAACTTACATCATGCCGCCCATTCCGCCCATGCCACCCATTCCGCCGGGCATTGCAGGAGCTTCTTTATCTTCTTTTGCGTCGGTGATAAGCACTTCGGTAGTAGAAAGCATACCGGAAACGGAAGCCGCATTCTGAAGAGCCGAGCGAACGACCTTCGCGGGATCTATGATTCCGGCTTCGATCATGTTTTCCCATTTCAGATCAGAAGCGTTAAAACCTATGCCGTCTTTTTCGCTTTTCGCCTTTTCAACGATAACCGAACCCTCAAGACCGGCATTGTTGGCAATCTGCCGCATAGGAGCCTCGACAGCCTTAAAGATGATCATCGCACCGAGTTTCTCGTCACCCTCAAGCTTATCAGCAACAGCCTTGATCTCACGCTGCGTGTTAAGCAGTGTCAAACCGCCGCCGGGAATGATTCCCTCTTCAACCGCTGAACGTGTCGCGGAAAGAGCATCTTCAACACGGGCTTTCTTCTCTTTCAACTCAACTTCTGTCGCAGCACCTACATTGATAACGGCAACACCGCCGGCAAGCTTCGCAAGGCGCTCCTGAAGTTTTTCAGTATCGTAATCTGATGTTGAAGCCTCGATTTGTTTTTTGATCTGGGCGATACGGTCTTTCACTTCCTGGGATTTTCCCTTGCCCTCGATGATAGTGGTATTTTCTTTTTCAACGATAACTTTTTTCGCCTGACCGAGATCGTCCATCTGCGCAGAGTCAAGTTTGCGACCGATCTCTTCGGAGATAACCGTACCGCCTGTAAGAATGGCGATATCCTCCATCATAGCCTTTCTTCTGTCACCGAAACCGGGCGCCTTAACCGCAACGCAGTTGATTGTTTTACGCAGGGTGTTGACAACGATGGTTGCAAGTGCCTCTCCCTCAACGTCTTCGGCGATGATAAGAAGCGCACGTCCGGCCTGGGCTACTTTCTCGAGCACCGGCAGAAGATCTTTCATCGAAGATATCTTTTTGTCGAAAAGAAGAATCAAAGGATCATCAAGCGT
>JAEWVL010000476.1 GCA_023396665.1 Spirochaetota bacterium | reverse complement strand
GCTGGCAAGACTATCGAATACAGAGTACGCGCCATCAATGTTGCCGGACCGGGCCCCTGGAGTGCAGCGGTCACGGTCGTATTGCCCGAATAGCGTTGGATCCCGTTTGATCCTGACCATTCAAGTATCACTTCATCATTGCAGCTATACCGGACAAGGATCTTTCATTGGCGAGTGCCTAAAGGCAAAACAGGAGGTATCATGCGTCTGTCAACAGAAGCAAAAGTGGGGATGCTGATAACGCTCAGTTTCACACTTTTTATCGTTATCATAGGTACGCTTGCAAAGATCAACATCAACCGAAGCGGATACAATGTAACACTGTATTTCACCTTTCTAAACGATCTGAACGAAGGGGCCGCTGTTAAAATCGGAGGCGGTATAAAAATCGGTGAAGTTCGGGAAATACGACAATCGAACGAAAAGACCGAAGTCATTCTGTGGATTGACAACAAATACCGGCTCTCCCGCTCGACCACCTTTGCCATCTTTACAACCGGTTTGATCGGTGAAAAATACGTCAACGTCATCGTCCCCGCAATAAGCGACAACAACGGATACCTGCAGGACGGTGATGTCAAATACGGCATGGACCCCGCCAGCTTTGATAAAATGATGCAGACATTTCAGAGTTTTCTCGAGGGAAAAGACGGCGGCGAAGTTCTCGCTGAAATATTCCGAAATTCTAACTCTTTCGTCGGAAACATGAACGAGATTGTAGAGGACAACAAGTACGATGTCAAATCATCTGTCGTAATGACCAAGGCAACCATAGAGAATCTTAACCGGCAGACAAATCTTCTGATGAATCATCTCAACACACTTGGTAAAAACGTAGCCGATCTGAGCGAACAGAACAAGGATGATATTAACATAACCCTGAAAAATCTTTCAGAAACATCAAAGTCGCTCAACGATATCACCTATCGGCTCGATAAGGGAAAAGGAACAATCGGCCGTCTTCTGACCGACGAGGAGATATACAACAATCTGCGCGACGCATCCATCTATTTTCGCGATCTTGCGTATGATCTGAAACAGGACCCTTCGCGACTTTTTTTCAAATCGAACCGGTAAGCAAACGTGGCAAAAAAAAGAATTACCTACATCTGTGTCGCTTGCGGTGCCGAGCTCTCCGGCTGGGCCGGAAGATGTACGCAGTGCGGCGAGTGGAATACCGTAGTTGAAGCTGAACCGGCAAGCAGCAAACAGCACAAAGCGATGAAAGCGACATCTTTCACATTGGCTGATATTTCTTCGAATGATATTGTCAGGTTGTCTTCCCGTTATGCCGAATTTGATCTCGTCTGCGGCGGGGGCATTGTTCCCGGTTCGGTCATTCTCATAGGCGGAGAACCCGGCATCGGCAAATCAACCCTGTCTCTGCAGATCGCAGATTCTTTCAGGACACTGTATATCTCCGGAGAGGAGTCGCCCACCCAAATCAAACAAAGAGCGGTTCGCCTCGGAATCAGGGAATCCTCGATTATACTGTCGAATACTACCGTAACCGAAGAGATTGCTGTACTCGTCGAAAGGGAAAAACCGCAAGCCGTTTTTATCGATTCCATTCAAACGATAAGCACATCATCACACCCCGGCCCTTCCGGCTCGGCCGCTCAGTTACGGGAGTCGGCATCTCAGCTTACTGAAATCGCAAAGACGAGCTCAATTCCCTTTTTTCTGATCGGTCACATAACAAAAGAAGGCGCTATCGCCGGCCCGAAAATTCTCGAGCATATCGTCGATACCGTACTCTATTTCGAAGGCGACGCTAATCACGAATACAGACTGCTGCGGTCTTTCAAAAACCGCTTCGGATCCGTAAATGAGATCGGTATTTTTTCGATGACCGACAAAGGACTGGTCGAAGTCAAGGACCGCAATCGTGTTTTTCTTAATCCCTATGAAACGCAATCTGCGGGAAGTGCGGTATGTTCGGCCGTCGAAGGGACAAGAACGCTGCTTTTTGAAGTTCAGTCTCTTGTCAATTTTACCAATTTTACCAATCCTCGCCGCATGGCAGACGGACTTGATATCAACCGTCTTCTTATCATTATCGCCGCACTTGAGAAGCACTGCGAACTCAAACTGCAGAGCTTTGATGTTTTTCTCAATGTCGCCGGTGGCTTTCAGATTAACGAGACCGCTTCCGATCTTGCGGTTGCTGCCGCCATCGTTTCCAGCTATTCTGATATTCCAATTCCGCTTAACTCAGGTTTTTTAGGTGAAATATCGCTCTCGGGTGATATTCGTCCGGTCTCGCACTTCGAACGGCGTGTTACTGAGTTTTCAAGAAACAGTTTTTCACAGGTTTTCGTTCCGGCACGAAATGCCGATGAAGTCACAATTAAGGGTTGCGAGCTTATTCCCGTTAAAACGCTCGGAGATGTTATGAAATCAATTTTTACAACCAATAAAAAACAATCGGGATAACACGTGGAACAGGAATTTCTACAAACCATACGACTTGAGATTAGCAGAAGCTTTACTCTTAATCCCTATGAGCGGATGGCCTTTCATCGTATTCTCGGGATATCCCGTACCGAAAACGGAATGAAGGTTCTTCTGCGCGAATGCACTAAACCCGCTCATATTCGCAAAAGTGCGCTGAAAATGCTGATCGACTTTCCCTATTCCGAAACAGACGAATTGTTCAGAAAAATCATTCTCGAAGGCTCATCCGATGACGAGATAGCTTTCGCGCTTGAATTTTACGAACGTAACGGTGCCGATTTCGATTGTTCGGTACTAATACAGTTTTTTCTCGATAACCTCAGCAACGTCGAGCGCACGCAGCTGGTTTCGCGTGCGATTTTTATTACGGGCATCCATTGCAATCAGGAAGAGCACATCCAAAAACTTTCGGTTCTGGCCACAAACCATGAGGTTCCGGTACGTCACCGTTGCGTAGCCATTGAATCCCTGGCAACACTCAAGGACATCCCCTTTTTCGAAAAACTGCTCGAAGAACACAGCGACCAGATAAGTGCCGCCGTTTTCAGAGCACTCTCAATTATCGGCGAAAAGGAAATGCTGAAGTATAAACCCGCCGCCAATGATCTTTTCAGCAGAACTCCGCCCCAGGAAGATCAAACTATTGTCTTTTTACGGGTGTTGCTCAGCAAATATTCAACCTCATTTGATGATTTTTCAAATAATACAAAATTGAATTATCTGCTCGCGCTTGTCATGTCAAATCACCGGGAATTTACCGTTTTCATTTCACGCATTCTCTCTTCGGATAAACGCGAACTCATTGACACCACACTCTATCTTCTTCTGGCGAACTGTACGAAAATATTCAACCCCGACACACTGTTTCGA
>JAEWVL010000446.1 GCA_023396665.1 Spirochaetota bacterium | reverse complement strand
ATTGTGCTGTTGACAATACTCTGTGCGCTTATGATTATTGTAATCAGTCCCCTGTTCGGAAGAACTTCGGTCAGCTCGGTTTTAAGCGTTTATGCAAAGGTGGCGGTTTTTTTTATCGGAGCCCGTGTACGGGTTAGCGGACGTGAAAACGTTGTAAAAGGCGAATCCTATATCGTTGTTATGAATCACAAGAGCTATGCCGATTTTGTTTTTACTTATTCTTCATTACGACTTGATTTGCGATGGGTAATGAAGGCTGAACTTGTCAAGGTTCCCTTGCTCGGTTTCGCGTTTCTTGTTATGGGAAATATTCCGGTTGATCGATCACATCCGATAAAGGCCGTTGAATCGATCAATAAGGCAAAGAAGCAGATAACAAAGGGTGTTTCGCTTGTCTTTTTTCCTGAAGGTACGAGGGTGATCGGTGACAGAATCGGGCCCTTTAAAAAAGGCGCCTTTCATCTCGCGCGGGATATGCAGCTTCCGGTATTGCCTGTCACCGTCATCGGTGCGGATAAGATGGCACCGAAAAACAGTTACAAGATCAGTCCCGCGAAGGTGCAGCTGATAATTCACCCTCCAGTTTCTCCCTTGCCTTACGGAAACGATGTGAATCGTTTTTCGGATGATGTGCGCTCAATTATCGAAAAATCTTATTTTGAAAACAGATAAGCAAAAGTATGCCAAGGAGTCATGATGAAAAAATTGCTGGTGCTGCCCTTATATAATCTCGCGGACCGCATCGAGGATATTCTGCCCAGGGCGGCGGCAGCGCTCGATGAAGATGACACGCTTCTGCTTGTCGATGACGGTTCGACCGACAACACGCAAGAGCTTATCGAAACAAAGGGGCAGATCTTTTATTTCCGTCACGAAAGAGAGCTCGGTTTCGGCGGTGTCATGATTTCCGCTTTTGATTTTGCCAGAAAGGGGGGATACTCCCGGCTTATCCTTGCCGATGCCCGTTCGTCAAATTTCTCGCTTGTAGTGGGGCTGTGCAGCCGTGCTCTTGAAGAGGGTTATGAAATCGTCAATATCAGCCGCAACATGCAGAAGATCGGTAATGACGGTGACTATGCGGTCTACTCAACGGGTAACATGCTCTCTGTGCGGGTAAACAATTACACCGGCATGGAGCTGGCAGATATGTTTTCACCCTACAAGGCCTTCGACGTCGAGGCCATGGACGCTTTGGTTCTTGAGGAGTTCGATGAATCGTGGATATTGCAGCTGTGGATTCAGAGCGCGTATTTTAACAAGCGCAGTGTTGAATTGTTCTGTGCCGAGCTTTCTGATGAATACCGTGAAGAGTCGCAGGTTCTCGAAAAAGATCAGGAATATTATAACAGATTTATCGATGGTGAAATACTGCTTTATCCCCTTGCGGCCGCTGAATAAAAAAATCGTTCTGCCCAAACGAGGGCAGAACGAAAAAATTAGGGGGATACGAATGAAGTGATGGAAGGATGCCCCTGCGTAAAGATATGCCATTGGTTTGCAAATCTTACCGGGTATCCTCCTGATATTCAAACCAGTCAAAATCTGCATGCAGTCTCTGACCGGAAATATCCTGACAGGCAAGCCCGACAAACGCGCCGGTAAAATGCGCCCCGGCTCCGCCGATATCGAACTCATCCGAGAGAGTGGCTGCGTCAAGTGCCGTACCAAGCCTCGTCCACGTAATTGCGTCTGTTGAATAAGAGAAATACAGTTTGTCGTACACGACTTGTGCCCGTAAAAAACAGGGGGTCTTTTGGGCAACAAGCGGCATTTCCTCAAAGGGGTACGTGTTTTCTCCGCCGACAGATTGCATGATCCGAAGCACCTTTCCCCGCTCTTCGTCGAAGGTTACATGGAGATAATAGTAGTTACGCGTATCGTAATAACAGATGAGTCCGGCCATCTGCTGAAAATTGACGGGTTCAAACTCGACGCAGGTGCTGGCCGTATAGCAATAGGCCTGCTGGCGACGGGCGACGAGAGTCTGCCGGTGTAGTGAGCTGAGCGATTCGGCGCCATGTAAACGAAGAAAACCCTTTCTTTTTTTCAGAGAGATAAATTCTTCTCCGGGATCCAGTCTGAGAAACTGAAAATGAATATTGAGCGTATCGGAGTCGAAGTCCTCGCGTGGGGGTTCGGGTTCGAAGGGATGTTCCGGCAGCTTCGGCGCGGGAACCTTCAGCGAAGGGCGCTGGCCGCCGTCGGCCAGGCGAAGCCAGCCGTCCTGTGTCCACTCGACTTTCTGTATGGCGCTCTCCCGACCCATTACCGAGAGTCCGCGTGAAGGTATCGGCCGGCCGCAAAGATGTACCATGTACCATTCGCCATTCTGCGTTTCGACGATAGAAGCGTGACCGGCTCTTTGCAGAGGCAGTGTGCAATCATAGTATGATGTGAGAACGGGGTTTTGCGGATCGACCTCGTAAGGGCCCAACAATGATTTTGACCGAGCCATCGTGACCGCATGAGAAATCCATGTGCCGCCTTCGGCGGTCATGAGGTAGTAATAGTCACCGCGCTTGTAGAGGTGCGGACCTTCGGTGTATTTGATGTCGGTGCCTTTGAATATATTCGTTATCGGTCCGACGAGACGCTTCTCTTTCGCGGAGTATTCCTGCAGCACTATTCCGGTAAACTGGTTTTTTGTTCTATCATGTCCCCATTGCATGTTCACCAGCCATTTGCGATCGCCATCGTGAAACAACGAGGGATCAAAACCCGAACTGTTGAGATAAACGGGATCGGACCAATCGCCGCAGATATCGTTTGCGGTGACGAGGTAGTTATGCGTGTCCTTGAATGCACCGCGGTGAAATTTGACATCGGTGTATATAAGATAGAAGCTTCCCTCGTGGTATGAAAGACAGGGTGCCCACACGCCGCCCGAATCGGGATTTCCGATCATGTCTAGCTGGCTTCGTCGGCGCAGAGGGCGTGTAAGCAGTTTCCAGTGAATCAGATCACGCGAATGGTGTATTTGCACCCCGGGAAACCACTGAAAAGTGGATGTCGCAATATAATAATCATCGCCAACGCGTAAAATGGAGGGGTCGGGATTAAAACCCGGAAGAATCGGATTAATAATCGCTTTCATAGTGCCTCCATTTTCGATTCGGGTTTTCTCAGGGCATTGAAAGGCAGAGTGCCTGATATGCAGGCAAAATAAGTCGTATATAATAAACTCATTTTTAAAAGATATTTAATAATGTCAAGATTAATTCGTCAATATTGGACAAATGCAAAAAAACGACTATAATAGTTATGCAGTATCCGCAGTCTATAATCAGTATCCACAGTTATTACGTGTTGTATTTACAGGGATTGACGATGAGATTTCGTGACAAACGTATTTTACTGGTCGAGGACCAGCCATTGATTGCCTTAAGCAATGTAGCGGCTCTTGAAAAACGGGGCTATCGTGTTAAGCATGTTTCGAACGGGAGGGAGGCAATATCCCAGGCATTGAGTGTCTATAATGGTGTCGATCTAATTCTTATGGATATCGATCTCGGTGAGGGCATCGATGGCACAGAGGCCGCCCGGCTGATTCTGCGTGGAAAGGATATTCCCATCCTCTTTCTTTCGTCTCATACCGAAACAGAGATTGTTGAAAAGACCGAAGACATAAGTTCTTACGGCTATGTTGTGAAGGATTCTGGTCTGGTTGTTCTGGACGCTTCGATTAAAATGGCTTTCAAGCTTTTTGACGCAAAGATGAAAGAGCAGGAAAGGGAAGCCGCTTTACAGAGAAGTGAGGTGAAATTTCGTGTGCTTTTTGAGCAGATGCAGTTGGCTATCTATTTTCATCTGGATAACGGCATGATAGTCGATGTAAACGAGGCCGCCTGTTCGCTGTCCGGGTTTTCCAGAGAAGAATTGCTGAAAATGAATATATTCGATTTGCATGGTGAAAGAGATGTTTCAGGGACTGCGGCCGAACTGATCAGGGAAAAATGGGCCTCATGGAAATCCGGTGAGCGGGTAAGTCTGAAAACACGGCACAGGCATAAAGATGGATCGGTGCTTAAGGTCGAAGTGACGACCGGGCGTATCGATTTCGGACAGGAACATATCATGTGTGCGGTTGTTCGGAGGGAACAGGCGAAATAACGTTTCGTAGCGCCCGTGATGAAGATTCAGGGTAGTAGCCATTTTCATCTTTCCGATATTGCGTCTGAAAAATGCTTGAATCGAAAGACTTGCCCTGACAAAGTTCCT
>JAEWVL010000370.1 GCA_023396665.1 Spirochaetota bacterium | reverse complement strand
CTTCATAATTGTCCAGCTGGGCTTCGCATATTCTGCCATTGCGTTTGCGTTCAAGTTTCACAAGCCCGACACCTGGCGCATACCATATATCAAGCTGCTGAATCAGCAGCCCATTCATTATGGCCAGATCGCGGTGCATTGCGGCTTCTTTCGCCGATTCTTTCGTGTCGTGTGTGCTTATGCGAATGTGACGGCAGCCCTTGAAGGTGCCGGCCGCAATAGTAATCGTTTCTGAGTCGCTGAGCGATGTAACCGTGCTCTCAAGAGGGAAAGATCCGAACGAGAAAGATTTTCGCTTCTCTGTTTTTCCCTCGTTCATGTCGCAGAAGAGCGAGCCGCTGTTCTGAATGGTCCAGAAAATTGATATGTCGTAGTCGTCGCCTTCTTCAGAAGAGGAACTGAACGATCCGCCGAAGCCCGGCTGTGCCTCGTATTGCGGCGAGGCATTCTCATTTAGTGAAAATATTTCCGCGCTTGCGCTGTAGAATAGAATTTGCGTTCCCTCGCGAGGGTTTCCTTCCAGCTGCGACAGTTCCCTGCCGAGAGCGGCGACCGATTCGCTGAGACAACGATCGTCAGCGGGATAATTTTCATCGAGCCGGATCGCAGAAGCGATTGCAAATTCGTTTCTTGCGGCGGATATTCCCGATAGAGTATAGATTTGAATGGCTTTTTGGAAAATTGTTTTTTGCATACCGGGAAGGTCGCCTGATTTGGAATACAGATCGATCGCTTCATCGTATACCGGTAAAGTGTCAAAATCGGGAACTTCGAACTGCCGTGCGATGGCATAATTGACAAGTGCCTCGGCCTGAATGGCGCTAACACCACTTTCACGCGCCCCTTGTACCAGTTCATTCCATTTGCCGGAAGAAAGAGAGTCGATTTGTAGCAACTGGTATTTCATCGCCAGAATGTAGCATTCGGTTCTCTTACGCAATTTTGTATCGCTTATTCCGGAGCATTCCCCGAGTGCCTCATCGTATATCGCTAGCAGCTTAAGTTTTGTGTTTCTCATCGGATCGCTTGTATCAAGGTTTTCCGCACGGGCGAGAATGCTGCGAATTTGCTGCGGTACCCAGTCTTCTGTTTCCGCTTTGATATTCTGACATGCCGCAAATAAGACGATGCAAAGGCTTGCTGCAAGAAGTATCAGGGAGAATATATCGTGAACCGGTTTCTGGTAGGTGTTTTCTGGGTTTTCATTATTGTCTTCGGTAAGAGAGATGGTGCGCAAGAACTTCATACAATTCTCCATAGTTTCTGATAAATTATGTCTCATTAGTAAAATAACATATTGAAACTTGTCAAGATGAAATCACAAAACACAGGGTAGCGGTTCTGTCAGCGATTGGCCGAAATTCGCATTAAGCACAGCTTTTAATTCGGAATAAGCTTCGAATATAGATGATCGCCGCAACAGCGGCTCTCGATACAGCAAGGTACCGAAATTTACTTCGTAAATACCAGTAAATGGCGCTACATCCCAGTAGTGCAAAACAGTTTGCCGTTAAGAAGCAAACTGCAACATTTTGAATTATTATGTAAGCGCTTACATAATATTCTTGACAATTAGTGCCGCCATGTTACTAGAAGTAGAGTCAAATGTAAGCGCTTACATTTTCAATTGTTCTCATGCTTGGCACTAAGGGCGCAATAATAGAGGGGGGATATAAATGAAAAAAAGTTGTAAACGTATTATGCCGCTTTTCCTGACGATGTTGCTTCTCGTCAGCGCCGGGTGCAAGGGGGGAGCGGATAAAAAAGTCACGCTGACTCTGTTGTTTCATGACGGATTTCAGTATGAGTACTTTCTGGATTTGCAGCCGATTAACGATGCCTATCAGAAGATTAATCCAAATGTCACTATTGAGATCGAAAAAGTGAAAGATTCAGGCGATCTCGAAAGTTCACTGAAAATAAGAAAATCGGCCGATGAATTGCCCGATATCATGCTGCTAAAACCCTACATGCTGGCCAATTTCAAAGACATTCTCGCAGATCTGAGTTCGTTGAAAATAATAAACAGTAATCTGTATGCGAAGGCCTATGCGGTTGAAGGAAAGGTTGTCGGTATTCCCGAGAGCGCATTCTATGAATTTGTTTACTACCGAAAGAGTATTTTCAGGGAATACGGTATTTCTGTTCCAACAACCTGGGACGAGTTTGTCGATGCCGCAAAACTGATAAAAGCAAAAGGAGAATACATTCCCATTGCCATGGGCGGCAAGGATGCATGGCCTGATTATCCGTTCAACGAGTTCATGCCCTGTCTGCAGGCCGGTGACGGCCAATTATGGAATGTAATGGCACAGCAAAACGAACCCTTCAGTGCCGGTGAACCTTTTTACGAAGCCTACAAGAAGATTATGAAACTGTATGATGCAAAGGTTTTTGGCGATGATCCGCTAGGCCTGGGCTGGGATCAGGCCAAAGGACTTTTTATCGGCAAGAAGAGTGCGATGATCGTGGCGGGACAGTGGTTCATATCAGATTATAAATCCGGTGAAGGCGACATGGCCGATCTCGGTCTGTTTTTTCTTCCCGTGCGGGCTTCGTCTTCAGAACCGTTTTATGCAACGGTAATGGCAGACGGTTTTTTTGCCACGCCGAAAGACGGCAAGAACCTCGAAGAGGCGAAAAAATTTATCGAGTGGTATTTCACCAGCGACTATTACAAGACCTATCTCTCCCAGAAAGGGGTTAATCCCACAATGCAGGGAGTAACAATCGATAATGCTGTACTCAACGAGCCATTCGAAAACAATAAAGATGTCAAATTCATCGTCTATGACGGCGGCAATTCCCAATTTCAGCAGATTGTGAACACCATTTCTTTTGATGTCAAGAAAATGGGGCAGGACATGATGGGCGGCAAGGATTTTGAAACGATGATGAAAGATCTCAACAAAAAATGGGAAGATGCCTTGTGACTTAAGTGCAGTAATCGTTTCCCGCGGAATACAGCTGTTTATCACGCTTTTTTCCGCGGGTATGTTTATTCCCGGGGTATGAAGGGCTGGCGACATTGTAAGATCGATTCGCCGAATTGTGTCACTTATTACGTAAACAGGGTTGGGAATTATGACAACTATCAGAATAAAAACAGAGGCGCGCATTTTTATTCTCAGTTTTCTGTTTTTGCCGATGATCATACTTCTGTTGTTTGTATTGTATCCGCTGTTTCGGCTTTTTCAGATGAGCCTGACCAACTGGGACGGTCTTTCAGAAGAAATCTTCTACGTGGGTATTCAGAATTATATCGATATTCTTTCGAAGTCGCCCGATGTCTGGTTAAGCCTGAAAAACAATTTTATCTACTTCTTCGTTCATCTGGCGGTCATACCGCTTGAGATTTTTGTCGCATTTTTACTCGATAACAGAATCAAGGCCGCCGGTTTTTTCAAGTCGGTCATCTTCATGCCATATATCATAAACGGTGTTGCCGTAGCCTATATGTTTTCACTGCTTTTCAGTCCGCAGGGCGGGGCCTTTAACGAGATTCTCTCGCTGGCGGGTTTGACCCCGGTGCGATGGCTCAGCGATCCTTCAATAGTAAATTTATCACTTTCGGGGGTTTCCATCTGGCGTTTCAGCGGTATGCACGTGATACTGTTTCTTGCGGCGCTTCAGTCGATCAATGTCGAGATCATGGAGGCTTCGCTTATCGACGGTGCCGGCCTTTTTACGCAATTCTGGCATATCGTCATTCCGAATATACTTACCACAGTCGAGATAGTGCTGTTTCTTAATCTGCGGGGGGCTCTGCAGGTCTTTGATATCCCCTTTGTAATGACCCAGGGCGGGCCGGGACATGCGAGCAGCACCTTCACCCTTTATACCATTGAGACCGCTTTCAATTTCAACAGTTTCGGCAGAGCCGCTTCGATGGCTGTTATTCTGATTGTTATCATTCTTCTGTTGTCTCAAATTCAAAATGCGCTCACCGCGGGCAAAGAGAGGTTCAAATGAGAAAAGGCCCGAAGAACACATTGCGCCTTTCCGGCACAAGCGTCTTTCTTTATCTTTTCTTCGCGTTCATACTTTTGAGCGTATTTGTTCCTCTTCTGATTACCCTTTTTAACGCTTTTAAAACCGGAGAGGAGTTCGGTCGAACATCGGCGCTCATGCTGCCCGAGAGTTTTCAATTTAAAAATTTTGCCGTTGTATTCAAAAGGGGAAAGCTGCTGCGGGGTTTTGTCAACTCGATGAAACTGGTGACGGCAACGGTAGTGATCAACTCTCTGCTGGCGACGATGGTGGCGTATTGTATCAGCAGATTCGAATTCAGATGCAAGAAACTACTTCTTCTGGTTTTCGTTATCGGCATGCTTATACCAACCGTTGTGACAGAGATCGCACGCTTCGGCATTATCAAAAATCTGGGCCTGTATAATACGATTTTTGCGCCCATAGCGATTTATGCCGGTACCGATCTGATGCAGATATACATCTACAAACAGTTCATCGATAAGATACCAATTTCAATAGAAGAAAGCGCCATGCTCGACGGTTGCGGTTATTTCAGAATTTACTGGCATATCGTTTTTCCCATGGTTCTGCCGGCTACGGCCACACTCGCAATCATAAAAACGGTCGATGTCATTAATGATATGTATGTGCCCTACCTGTACATGCCCTCAAGCCGTCTGCAGACAATGACCACATCGCTGATGAGTTTTGCCGCAACGCGCGGCGGAAACATCGTAGAATTGAGCGCGGCTGTTATACTTGTAATGATTCCGACTATGATCTTGTATCTGATCTTTCAAAACTATATTTTCAAGGGCATCGTTGCCGGTGCAACGAAGGAATAGCTGTTGAAAACAGTGTCGTCCCTGCAAGGGTCTGTTGTTTGCCCTTGCCATGGGACTGCATGCCGGGAAAAAAGGAGAATCTGATGCCACTGACAACATCGAATAAAATTCCCTTCGGGGGTGATTATAATCCCGATCAATGGCCTGTCGAAACACTCGAACTCGATATCGCCGCGATGAAAGAACTGCACGTGAATACGGTGACGCTTCCCGTTTTTTCGTGGGCGAAATTGCAGCCGGCCGAAAACATCTATGATTTTTCCTGGCTTGATGTCATACTCGATAAACTGTCGGCGGCTGGTATCAATTGTATTCTTGCAACGCCCAGTGCCGCGCAACCGGCATGGATGTCACGCAAGTACCCGGAGATTCTACCTGTCGACCGGACTGGTGTACGGCGGACACACGGCGGGCGTACTAGCTTTTGTCCGAATAATTCCGATTATCGACGTCTTTCCGCCGCAATTGCGAAGAAGATGGCCGGGCGTTATGCGGACAAGTCTTCTGTATTGCTGTGGCATGTGAATAACGAGTACGGTACCTATTGCTGGTGTGAAAATTGCCGCCGGCGTTTTATCGAATGGCTTCAGCGCAAATATGTGTCGCTTGAACGCCTGAACAGCTGCTGGTATACCGCTTTCTGGGGGCAGACTGTGTATGACTGGAACGAGATTGCGGTGCCTGATGAGCGTAATCTCGTTGTTCGCGGAAACGGGCATCCGGACAAGTGCTATCTTCAGTCGGTGGTGATCGACTATCATCGTTTCATGTCTCAATCCATTTACGAGTGTTATGCCGGTGAAAGGGATGCGATTAAATCGGTTATCCCCGATGCCCTGGTGACGACAAACATCTGGGGGCTCAACCCCCGGCTCGATCTTTTCGCCTGGGCAAAAGGCTTTGACATCGCATCCTGGGATAATTATCCCTCGATGAGTGATCACCCGGCCAATCCCTCGCTGCAGCATGATATAATTCGGTCTCTGAAAAAGGGAGAGCCCTTTATTTTGATGGAGCAGACACCCAATCAGCAGAACTGGCAGGATTATAACGCACTCAAGCGGCCGGGAGTGATGCGCCTGCACAGTTATCAGGCGCTGGCGCACGGCGCCGATGCCTTGCTGTTCTTTCAGTTCAGACAGTCCAGGGGGGGATGTGAAAAATTCCACTCAGCCCTCGTTCCGCACTCGGGATCGGTATCCACCCGTATCGGAAATGAACTGAAAAAACTCGGTGCTGAGCTTGAGGCTCTCGGTGACACCGTCGCCGGAGGGCGCTTTCAGACGAAGGCCGCACTGTTGGTCGATTGGCAATCGTGGTGGGGATGTGACTATTCGAGCGGCCCGAGTGTCGAGCTTGAGTATCTGAAAATTCTGCGTCAGTATTATCAGGCCGTTTTCGAAATTCATATCGCAGTGGATATCGTGTCAGTTGACGATGATTTCAGCGGCTATAGTCTGCTCGTGGCACCTGCGTTGTATATGATCTCGGCATCGAATGCCGCAAAAATCGCCGACTTCGTCAAACAAGGCGGTCATTTTGTTACTACGCTGATGAGCGGCATCGTCGATGAAAACGATCAGGTGTACGGCGGGGGGACGCCGGGAGCTTTCAGGGAATTGCTAGGGATCAGCTATGACGAGAGCGATGCCTTGTTTCCGCATATGCGCAATCGCATACGCGATCGCAAGAGCGGTGATTGTTTCGAATGTTCAATACTGTGTGATCTGGTGAATCCGCACACTGCCGAAGTCATTGCCGAATATGACAGCGATTTCTATACCGGTCATGCGGCTCTGACCGATAACACGTATGGGGCCGGAAGCGCCATGTATATCGGTACTCTGCCCGACATTGAGTATCTGAAGCGGATATTGCTTGAAAAAGCCGCCTCGGCGCAAATTGTGCCGCTTGTAAGAGCTCCCGGTTGTCTTGAGGCGACCGTGCGAAACAATAAAAACGGATCATTTCTATTTCTTTTAAATCACGGAGAAGAAGAGGTTCAGGTCTGCTTTGACGCCGTGAGCGCCACCGATGTGCTGAACGGCATCAGTTGTGATGCGAGCGTCAAGGTCGAAGCGAAAGGGGTCAGAATTCTGCGCATCGATTGAGTCACGGGGCTTTGCCGGCCTGCCCCTCTAATGGTGCACGTAAATTCGCTGTTCGTATACAGGGGCGGCAATTTCTCATTTACAGAGTCGGCGCTGATGTACATGGTGTCACGGTATGAAGAAGAAAAACCTGACTATATATGACATTGCAACCGAGGCTGATGTCTCGATCGCAACCGTTTCCCGTGTTCTGGCTGGCAAGGACAATGTTCATGCGGATACGCGAAACAGGATACTTCGTATCGTTCAACGGCATAACTTTACTCCCAATACCATCGCTCAGGGGCTCTCGACGAAGTCATCGCGTACCCTCGGTTTGATTCTTCCCGATGTACTCAATAACTTTTTCACAAAACTTTTTGCCGAGATACAGCATGCCGCTATCGATAGCGGCTATGCGGTACTACTGGGCAATACCTTCAGTGACCCGGAGATCGAAAGCCGGCTTATCAATGATTTTATGCAGCGCATGATCGACGGTTTTTTCTATATCGGGGGTACGCTCTATAATAAAAATATCGGCCCAGATGTCATCGCACGCATCAATGAGATACAGCGTACCAAGCCCTTCGTGATGATTAACGGTCCGATGAGCGAAGTTAATTGTTCGACGGTCCGCTCGAACGAGCGTGACGGTATGCGCCAGGCACTGGAATATTTTTTTGAGCTGGGGCACGATCAGATCGCCTTTCTCGGCGGCCTCAAAAATGTTATATCCTATGAGGTGAAGATTGCTGAATATTCGCGCATTCTGGCTGAGCGGGGTATTCCACTGCGACAGGACTGGATTATTAATTCCGATTATACCATTGAAGGGGGAAAAGAGGCCTTCAGCCGGCTGCTGGAGGCGCCCGAACTGCCGGGAGCCATATTCTGCGTGAACGACCTCGTCGCAATCGGGGTCATGCATCAGGCGGCCGATGCCGGTTATCGCATTCCCCGGCATTTTTCGCTTATCGGATTTGATGATACCATACTCACAGAACACTACCTGCCGTCCATAAGCACCGTTGCCCATGATTACCGCATGCTTGCCCGTCGTGCGGTTGAAGTGCTGTCGGGAGCCATTCAGGATCCGGCCTTTATCGATCATGTCGTTGTCGAGACAAAGCTGCTTATTCGCGATTCATGCCGGCCCAAAGGCATTAATTAATTAGCATATCATTAATTTTTTTTCTCAAAAAATATTTTTTGGATGACATAATGAGACATAATATGTAGAATTGCCTCTATTAATGGGGGAGACAATGTTACGGATGCAGGAAGAAAAGCTAATGAACACGCTGATCAAGGTGGTCGGGGTGGGCGGCGCCGGAACCAATGCGGTTAACCGGATGATCTCAACCGGGATGGAGGGCGTCGAATTCATTGTCGCAAACACCGATGCTCAACAGCTCAACGCATCGCTCGCACCCAATCAGATACAGATCGGCAATAAATTAACGAGAGGACTCGGCGCAGGCGCCGATCCCGACAAGGGCAAAGAGGCGGCGAACGAAGATCGCGACAAGATCGCGAAGCTGCTGAAAGGTGCCGATATGATTTTTGTAACAGCGGGCATGGGAGGCGGAACCGGAACCGGTGCGGCACCCATCGTTGCCGAGATCGCCAAAGAGCAGGGTGCACTCGTTGTCGCCGTGGTGACAAAACCCTTCAAAGTGGAGGGTCGTCGCCGGATGGAGAGAGCCGAAGAGGGTATCCGAAACCTGAAAGAAAAAGTTGATACCATCATTACCATTCCCAACGATCTACTTCTGAAAATTATCGACAAGAAAACACCGGTCGACGATGCCTTCAAGCTTGCCGACGATATTCTGCGTCAGGGTGTTCAGGGCATCTCCGACATCATTCAGGTGACCGGACTTGTAAATGTCGACTTTGCCGATGTTCGTACCGTCATGAAAGAGACTGGAGACGCTCTCATGGGCGTGGGTATCGGCAGCGGAGAAACCAAAGCGCTTGATGCGACGAGGATGGCCATCAACAGCCCCCTGCTCGAAGAGACAAATATCGAGGGCGCCAAAGCCGTTCTTATCAATATCGCCGGCGGTACCGATCTTTCTCTGCATGAGGCCACTGAGGTGACAGAAC
>JAEWVL010000367.1 GCA_023396665.1 Spirochaetota bacterium | reverse complement strand
GGATTCTTAACAACTATATCATACTGCGCACCTCTGAATTTTCGTACTGCAGTAAATCCATCCCAGTCTTTCGGGATACAGGGATTAATCTGCAGCCCTTTGAAAGTGGGCATGATGCCGAGTATGTACTTGGTCGCAGCCTGATAGGTCCATGAGGATGTTCCTGAAAGCCAGCTGTTGCGTCCAAGTCCGAACTGCGGATGTTCGTTACCGAGAATGTTCTGCGGATAACAATAGGGTTCCGCTTCAAACTCGTCAATCTTGTCATTTTTAAATGCGGGGTTGATCTGGTTGTAATACTCGAAAGCGCGATCGCCGTTGCCGATTATAGTTTCCGAAATCATCGCCCAGGGGTTTGTATGCAGAAAAATACCGCCATTTTCCTTCGCTCCGGGGGGATACGTTGAAACTCCGCCGAGATATCTGTCGTAGCCGTTATACCCGGGTGCGCTGAGTTTAATGCCGTTTGTCGTGTTCAGCTTTTTGTTGACCGAGTCCATAGCGATAAGCGCCCGTTCACTGTCAGCAAAACCGGCCATGATGTTCCAGGTCTGTGCGTTAACGAAAATACTTCCGTGTGAATTTTCTTTTGAACCGAGTTTGCTGCCGTCACTGTCGAAATATCGCAGATACCACTCACCGTCCCAGGTTTCACGGTTGACCACTGTTTTCATCTGTTCATAGTAATTTTCAAATTTTGTTTTTGCCGCCTCATCACCGAGCGCTTCCATCATGTCTATCATTTCGCACAGTGCTTTTCCGAATTGTGCCGCCACAAAATTTGATTCGGCTCCGGTTCTGAGATTGACGGTGTCGTTCCAGTCGGCAAATCCAAGAAGCGGAAGCCCGTGTTTTCCGCGATTTTGCCAGGTAAATTCAACCGCACGTATCAGGTGTTCGAGTACGCTTCCCGATTCGAGCGCCTTGCCCTGGGGATCTTTTTCGTAAAACGGAATCTTTTCTTTCAGAAAATCAAGATCACCTGTTTCTTTCAAATAGGTGTTTACCGCCAGAATAATCCACAGATGGTCGTCGCCGTAATAATGCGGTCTGTCAGGAAACTCGTGTGAGTCGCCGACGGACGCTTCCATCGTAGATGGGAAAAACTGGTGCATGGCCGAACCATCACGCTTTTGCACGTGCAGTAATTTGATAATAAGCTCCTTTCCGCTTTCTGGTGCGTTCGAGAGCATTCCCATGACATCCTGAGAGCTGTCGCGGAAGCCCAGGCCGCGCCCGCCGAATCCGAGCTGATAGAGTGAAAGATCACGCGACCAGTTCTTTGTCATGTAGCACTGGCGAGGATTGTGTACGTTGACCATGCTGTTCATGTTCGCGTCGGGGGTGTTAACCTGCAAAACGGAGAGGTACTCGTCCCAGAAGGCCGACAGATCGCTGAATGCGGCATCGACTGCCTTAGGGTTGCGGAATTTGTCAATCGCAGCGCCGTCTTTCTCGACCGAGGCAGCCTGCGAGAGCTGCGTTATGATGCGCTTTGATTCACCGTCAGCGAGTGAGCCGAGATGATGCAGCAGTGCGCCGATATTGTCGCCGCGAAGGGCCTCATAGTTGGAGAGTTCTTCGTTTTGCAGTGAAAGCGGCGAACGCCAGGTGCCGTACTCGTTATCTCCGAGAAAACGCTTTCTGTCGGTCTCGAAAGAAGAAACGGCCATATTCGAGGTGAAATAGTTCTCTGCCACGCCTTTTTTCATGAATGCATATTGTGTCAGTACCACAGAGCCGTCTTTTTGACGCAATGCCTTGCTCTGCATCGTTTGCGGTACCCAGTCCGCATTGGTGAACTGTTTGAGCGCATCGAAGTGCGTGTATTCAACAACCGGAATGTAGTCTATTTCGAGTGCCTTTCCGCTTTTGTTCAGTATTGTGACATCGCGAATGAGGCGTGACTCTCCGGCAGGCACAAAAACCCTTATTTCAGTGCGTATACCGTAAAATTCACTTATGAAGGTGCTGTAGCCGAGTCCGACGTGGCATTCGAACAGGCTGTATTCGTCAAGAGTCGGGACGAAGTAGGGAGAGAATATCCGGTATCCCCCCGCATCTTTGAATCGAATATAAGCGCTTTCGCCCTTAAAATCAGAAGAGGGCATCTGCGGAATATATTTGAGAATTCTGTTCAGTGCGGGGTCGCCCTTGCAGAGCAATGCGCCGCCCGTATGGTCAACAAAACCGCCAAAAGCGAGTCCGCCGACATAGTTAATCCATTTAACCGGTGTTTTGGGGTTTGTAATGACGTATTCTCTTTTGGCATCGTCAAAATAGCCGTATTTCATCGTATCCTCCGTAGGTGTTTACTGATAAATCTGCCGGGTTGCATACAAGCAGTATGCATAAGTGTCGGGGGCAATTCAAATTACCGCGATTGCGAGTCGGCTTTAATTTGTTGCCTGTGTCACATAGTTGTGAAGGGCCTAAAATTATTCAAGCGGTTTTCTTTACGCCAAAACGGTTCAAAACACCCGCCCCGGTTGCAAATAAAAAAAAACTTTTAAATTTATGAAAAAATATGATGATGGTTTGAATTGAATGGCGCAATAGCCCCCGGTTTATGCCGGTCTGAGGCCTTGTGATGACGGGGTAACGATGAAATTTCTCTATGCAGTGTATCGTA
>JAEWVL010000333.1:2500-8980 GCA_023396665.1 Spirochaetota bacterium | reverse complement strand
TAAAAAAGGCTGTATCAGGGTGGGGTCAACGATTACGAAACTTCCCGAAATCGATGAGACCGTCTCCTGTACCGGCTGCGGCATGTGTGTTGTTTCCTGTCCGGGGCAGGCGATTTTTCTCGTCAATGAAATCTTCGAACCGGGTTACGCGACGGTATCCTTCCCTTATGAGTTTCATCCGATTCCCTCAAAAGGTGACAGGGGATACGCTCTGGATCGCGCGGGAATGGTTCTAGGTGATGCGGAAATAATCGCTGTACAGTGTTCGAAAACAAGTGATGCGACCGCAATGCTGACTATGAAGGTTGATCGCGCGCTTTCCATGCGGGCGAGATTCTTCAAGCCGCAGTAACAGCAGGTACATCAGTTGTAAAGCGGACGATAATATACAAATCTGATATATATGCCATTGAGAGGACAATATGAAGAGAGTCAACAAGAGATTGCCGGATGCCGCGCCCTTCGAGCACAGAAGCGACGATTCCCTGATAATCTGCCGCTGTGAAGAAATCAGCAAGGGAGAAATCCGTCGTGCGGTGTATGAGGGTATGCGGACCTGTAATGAGGTGAAGCGTTATCTGAGGGCCGGCATGGGGCTGTGTCAGGGACAGAATTGCAACAGGCTGGTGCGGGCGATCATCGCGTCTGAACTTGGCGAACAGGCTTCGAGCATCGCTTTGTCGACGCCACGGGCACCGGCAAGGCCCGTGGAAATGCGGGTTCTGGCCAACGACGGTTTGAAATAGAATAGGGCGGGTTAACGATATGAAATCATACGATACAATCATCATTGGCGGAGGTGTCATAGGCTGTGCGACTGCCTATTATCTCAGCGTACTTGGAAACCGCGTTCTTGTCCTGGAAAAGGAAGAGATCGGTGTGGGCGGCTCGAGCAGAAACGGCGGTGGTGTCAGGCAATCGGCCCGTGATCTTCGGGAAATGCCGCTTGCGATGTACGCTGTGCGCAATCTGTGGCCTGGTCTTTCGGATGAGCTGGGCTCCGATGTCGAATACTGTCAGGGCGGAAATCTGAGACTGGCGAAAACCGAAAAGCATCTCGAAATTCTCGAGACCATTGTGAGAAACGGCAAATCGGCGGGGCTCGAGCTGAACATGATCTCGGGAGAGGATGTTCGTCAAATCTGCCCCTATCTTTCGGATCAGGTCATCGGAGCCAGCTATTGTCCGAGTGACGGTCACGGTAATCCCATGCGAACGACTCTGGCCTTTTACAAGCGCGCGCGCGAACTCGGGGCTGAGTTCATCACTGGAGAGTCCGCACTGTCCATAGATATACGTAAGGGAAAAGCCTGCGCTGTGCGTACAGGCTGCGGGCGCCATAGTGCAGACAATGTGCTGCTTGCGGCGGGTTACGGATCGCGAGCGATAGCCGCGACGGCCGGACTGGATCTTCCCATGCATAAAATTTTGCTCGAAGCGCTTGTTACCGAAGCGCAGCCCAAAATGTTCGATCAGATGCTGGGAACAGCCGCCGCCGATTTCTACGGACACCAGACGGCACACGGTTCGTTTGTCTTCGGCGGTTCATCGGGGTATGAAAATTATGAATACGAAAAGGTGAACAGGGATACTAAGAGTTTCACCGCTTCATCCATCTGTCGCGGAATACTCGGATACTTTCCCGATCTGGAAAGGGTCAATGTGATCAGAAGCTGGGCCGGTTTCGTTGACGAGATGTGTGATCATGTGCCGGTACTGGGAAAGGTCGACGAGGTGCCGGGACTGTTTCTGGCCTGCGGATTCAGCGGACACGGATACGGAATATCGCCGGCAGTGGGCAAGGTTCTCGCACAATTGATTGCGCATAACGAGGAACTGCTGTCTCTCGAAGCCCTGCGCTATGACCGCTTTGTTCCGAGAATTTGAGTGCAGCAGCTAACTGATAAAAAAGGATGATGGTATGCCTGAGACGATAATCAAAATCAATCTGGACAAGTACCGTATCGACGGTGAAGCGATGCTCGTCATCGATACGGTTGAACGGAGTGTTCCCGCCAAGGGGGGGATAAGAATTCATTCAAATGTGAACGAGGATGAGGTTGCAGCGCTTGCGGGTGAAATGACAAAGAAATGCATTCTTGCCGGTATCCCCTTCGGCGGCGCAAAAGGGGGGATACGCCTGGCTGATCTGTCAAAAGTGAATCAGGCGATGTATGCCTTCGGTCGTGAACTGGCAAAACTCGATTTCATACCCTACAAGTGGTGTGCGGCTCCCGATGTCAATACAGACAGTCACTCCATGGACGCGTTCATCGCCGGCTGCGCGTCGGTCAAGGGATGGCGGAAATCACGTCTTGCCGCGACAGGAAAATCGACGGGAATTCCGCATGAACTCGGAAGCACCGCCTATGGACTGGTGTTCGCGCTCGAACGCCTGATACACGGACTCGATCTGGATCTGCGCCTTGACGGCTGCAGCGCAATCGTTGAGGGAAGAGGAGAGGTCGGCGGCAATGCAATCACTCTTCTTCTTGACAGAGGTGTGATCATCCGCGGCTTCAGCGATATCGGCGGTGTGCTGTACAGTGAGAAGGGTCTTGATGCGAACGCGTTACGCGATATGATCAGGACGGCAAAACCCCTGCAACAGATGCGTGACGTTTTTCATGAAGCGGAGTACAACGGGATTCCTGCGACACTTCTGCGCAGAAAGGCTGATGTGCTGGTGCTCGCAGGGCCGGGACGCAGTATACACGCTGAAAACTGCAATGACATCAATTGCAATATAATCGCCGAAGGGTCGAATATCGCATACACGGACAAAGCGATTCGCGATGAAGTCACGCGAAGGGGGATATACTCAATTCCGGGTATTATCGCCAACGCGGGGGGTGTCATTTCGAGTTATGAAGAGTGGATGCTTGAAAATGAAAATCTGATCTACCTGGACATTGACGAGAAATGGAAGCGTGTGAAAGCTTCAATTGAAAAGAGAGTACAGCGGAATATAAGCGATCTGTGTTCACTCATTCGTTCGCGTCCTGATGTCAATACCTTCGATCTGGCATTGGAGATGGCAGAAGAACGTCTTGTAAGCTATCGTGATGAAAACAGGAAGTTGCGAACTTTGACAAAACGCATTAATCGTGAACTGGAAGACCAGTTTTCAGTATTCACCATGTAAGACATAAGCATTACAGAGGTTTTAAAAAAAAAGCAAATTTGTTGCGAATCTGAAACAGAGGAGTCTCACCCCGTTCGTGATTCGGGTGCTGAGAGAACCTTTCCCGGGTTCGTGACAATGCTAATATTTACTGAATGGAGAAACGCATGAATCTGGAAAGAACAAATTACTCATCAGGATCGCCGCTCGAGGAAAAAGCGGGTTACAGCAGGGTTGTGAAAGTGGGGCCCTTTGTCTATGTCGGCGGAACAACGTCGGTGCAAGCGGACGGTACAGTGTACGGTGAGGGCGACGGATACGCACAGACAAAATTCATTCTGGAAAAAATGATCTCCTGTCTGGAAAAGGCCGGTTCAAAAAAAGAGGAAGTCATCCGTGTCAAAATGTATGCGACCGACATGGGCCGTTCAAAAGAATATATCGAGGCTTATTCGGAATTTTTCAAACCGGTAAAGCCGCTTTGCACGCTGGTGGGAATATCGGCTCTTAACCGGCCCGCACAACTGATAGAAATAGAGATAGATGCCGTAATGGGTTCGTCGCTATGATTCTATAATTCGCACAACGCGGGATGGGTTGCTGTCTGGCGCCCATCCCCCTCCTCTTGTTTGGCGGGGAATGGACTGGTGACATCAGTTTCGGTGTGATGGGTGATATTCTTTTTTCAGTGTTCTGCGAAGCTTGTGAGATTGAGCAAACAATGAAGATTAAAATCCAAATGAATAATGGATACGGAAAAGCACTTATGTCATGTGAATACATATAAACGAGGTGTAGTATGAAGTGGAGTGAACTTGCCAGCAAAATTGGTTTTCATGCTTTGGAAAAGGGTGACGGAATAATGCTTACTCATCCCGAAATCTCGATTTGGAACTGGGGTACGGGACGTGATCCGGAAATACTGGGCGGAGTGCGCGCTTCGTATGACGGAGGACAGATGATGGTGGCTGATTTTGAATATGAGCATTCAAGACAGATGCATGCCCCTTCGGCAATCGGATTGCGAAGGGGTCTGACATTTGTGCTGCTTGACTGTGTCGATATGAAACTTCCTCATATATACATGCGCAACGAAGCACCGATCAACAAGCTGTACAAGCGTGCGCTCGGCAAACATGATATCAATTTTGTATACGATCCGGCTTTTTCGGAACGTTTCGAAGTGCAGGGCCCGGAGGAGGATATCCATCGTCTTTTCAGGCCTGAAGTGAGAAGCTATTTTTTACGGTATTTTGAGAACTCGTCACTGAGGCTGGAAACACATGGAAATTCGTTGCTCTTGCATTTCGGAGTTATGCTGCGCCCGGAGGATTGCCGTGTTCTCATGGAAAGTTCGATAGAGATCGCGAATTTCTGGAGCTCGAAACCCCTTGCTTTTGAAGTACCGTTTGAGTACTTGTTCAAATAATACAGGCGGACATTCACAGTTCCATGCAATGAAAGGTGAGAAGTTTGGATGAACAGCGTAATTTTATATGTCAAGTTTTATCCTGAATTCGTATCTTGTGAGTAATTCACTAAAATTCAATTTAAGCTTGACAAAATCATGTCGTTTTTTCAACTCTTGTTAGCCTCATGGAAGCCTTGAAGATACATCCGTATTTAATCTGCAGGGTTTCCAATTACGATAAAAGAAAACAATAATGCAAAAACCCGCAATCGTTCAAAGCGATAATACGATACTGCTCGAAGTCAACAACGAAAGCTTCGAAGAAGCCCGTGATTCGTTGTCGCCTTTCGCTGAACTTGAGAAAAGCCCGGAGCACATCCATACTTACAGAATTACGGCATTGTCTCTCTGGAATGCCGCCGCTTCCGGCCTGAGCTTCGATGCAATCAGGATCACACTAAACAAGTATTCGCGCTATGATATTCCGGAAAATGTACTTTCGTTTATTTCCGAACAAATGCTCCGTTACGGACTGATCAGGCTTGTAAAGGTTGATAATGAGCTGTATCTGGAGTCTGACGACACCTTTCTTCTCGAAGAAATTTGCCGTGACAAAAAGGTCGAACAGTTTCTTACGGGTAAAACATCCGGTAACCATATTTCCATCAAACCCGAGTATCGCGGACATATAAAGCAGGCGCTCATTAAGACGGGTTTTCCCGTACAGGATCTGGCCTCTTACGAAGACGGGGATCCTCTTGAGATTGTTGTTAGAGATGTGACTTTGAATGAAAAGAAGTTCTCTCTTAGAGATTACCAGATGAGCGCCGTCAATGCCTTCTATAGAGGAGGTGGTCCCGACGGCGGGAGCGGCGTGGTGGTGCTTCCCTGCGGTGCCGGTAAGACGATTGTCGGCATAGGGGTGATGGATGTGATGCGTCGTCAGACCCTGATTCTGGTTACAAATACTGTCGCCCTGCGTCAGTGGAAGACCGAGATTCTCGATAAAACCTCTGTGACAGAAGATTTGATCGGTGAATTTTCCGGAGACAGAAAACAGATACGACCTATCACAATCGCTACATACAATATACTCACATACAGAAAGACCCGGGGAGGTTCGTTTTCGCATTTTTCTGTTTTTTCCGAAATGAACTGGGGTTTGATAATTTATGATGAGGTTCATCTTCTTCCGGCTCCGGTGTTTCGCATGACCTCGGAGATTCAGTCAAAACGTCGTTTGGGTTTGACGGCAACGCTTGTTCGGGAGGATGGTCTGGAAACAGACGTATTTTCCCTGATCGGCCCGAAGAAATTCGATATTCCCTGGAAGGTTCTGGAAAAGTCCAGTTGGATAGCTGAGGCACTGTGTTCGGAGATTCGCATCTCTCTACCGGATGAGTATCGCTATCATTATTCGGTGGCGGGCGAAAGGGAAAAATTCCGTATTGCTTCTGAAAATGAAAAAAAAGATGATGTTGTGTCGGTTCTTCTTGAAAAGTACAAGGGATCGGCTGTTCTCGTTATCGGGCAGTACATATCGCAGCTCACCCGTCTTTCAAGAAGATTCAATCTCCCCCTGATTACGGGTTCTACTCCGACGATAGAAAGAGAACGTCTGTATAACAGTTTTCGAAAGGGTGAAATCCGTACCTTGATTGTTTCGAAGGTCGCAAATTTCTCGATTGATTTGCCTGATGCGAATGTTGCGATCCAGGTATCCGGAACATTCGGATCCAGACAGGAAGAAGCGCAACGTTTGGGAAGAATTCTTCGTCCCAAAGAGGGTGACAACAAGGCGTTCTTTTATACGATTATTACAAGTCATTCGGCTGAAGAGAAGTTTGCTCATAACAGACAGTTGTTTCTGACCGAGCAGGGATATTCCTACAAGATTTTTAATGACGAGATGTTTGTTGCTTCGTTCGGGAAGTTTTAATTTTTT
>JAEWVL010000297.1 GCA_023396665.1 Spirochaetota bacterium | reverse complement strand
CGCCGCGCAAGAACCAGCATCAGGCCCCCTCCTTTTCACGCGAGGCGTCTTTTCCCTTTTTCAATTCGTCTATTACACGGTGTTTTGTCCGGTACTTGTCGCTCAAAGAGATAACCTGACGTCCCAGTTTTTTACGCGGATTAATCAATACGGGGCCCATCAGGTTGGCGGTCATATCCGACGGATTCGACGGGGGTATGGTGACAATGGCGTACACGTCGAGCGTACTCGGCTCGGAGACACCGAGCGCTTCAAGATCGCTCATCGGAACGGCGAGATCGTACTCATCCATGAAATCGAGTATACGCAATATTACGAAAGCGAGATCTGCCTGTTCGACGGACTGCAGCCAGCGCATCGGCGAATTTTCCTCTTCAAGAAGAATATACGATTTTATATCATCGAATCCGAATAAACCCTCAGGAAACGATATGATGTGATCCTCTTCAATGCTGATTTCGCCGAAGGGGCGTGATGTTATCTTCCGTGACACCTCATTACCTCTCTTTGCATTCCGTTTAACGTTTATAATAGCCCGCAATCAGCGGAGAAAATCGAGCAGCGTCGGTTTTATCGATTTTGCACCCACCGACAGGGCATAGTTGTGTACCGATTCGACCCATTTGAAATTCATGATCTCTTCGGTATAGTCGATACCCTCGCTCGCCGCAAGCATCTCCGTCACATTCGACTTCGTGTACTCGGCGCGGCGTGTCAGCTCGGTAATACGGTTTTGTTTCGCGCCGACCTGTGAGAGCGCCCGCAGCAGATTGTCCAGTCCCATATCGATATGACCGAGATCCCGGCCGCCGACAAGCTCCTGGTCACCGCGAACGAGGTCATCGCGCAACTGAATGACCATCTCGAAAATAGACATGCCGTCGACGGTAGCCGTCGCCGCGAAATTGTTCGGCGGCTGGCTCTTCGCCGGATTAATCAGTTCAAGATCCTTCAGCACGGAGCCGTTTCCGACATCCTCGAGCCACATCTGGTGCGCCGTGGTCGTCTCGAGAATCATGTTATTTCTGCCGCCTTTCGAGGCGCGCACACTGAGTCCCGCATTGTTTATCTTTTCTATAATAATATCAATTGTGTCTCCGGCGGCAATATTTATTTCCACCCCGTCGATACGTATCTGCTGATTTGTCTTGGTTGTAAATTCCGCCGCGTTGAAATTCGAAGTCACCACCTGATTTGAGGACCAGAACACATTGTTACCCGGTGAATTTATGTCCATGTATTCGCCCTTGGAAACCTCGCGTTTGAGTCCGCCGATATCACCGCGGTACTCGACTCCGGTCATGGCATCGCCCTGATTACCCGCAGTAAGCGTCATGTATACCGGAACGAAGGGATTCGGGCTCTCCTGTGTACCCGTATCGAAACCGCCGAAAAGCGAACGGCCGGCGGCGTCTTTCGTGTTGGCGATGTTTACAAGCTCTTCAAGCAGCTGGTTTATTTCGGTAGCCGCCGCCTCTTTCAGCTCGAACGAGCTGTAGGTGCCGTTCGCCCCCTGCACCGCTAGCACACGGATACGCTGAAAGATATTGCTTGCCGACTGAAGCGCCGAATCCTGCTGATTCATGAACTGCTCGGCCTCACCGAGATTTTCAATGAACTGATTCACCTCGGTAAGTCGTGTCTGAAACTGCATCTGATTGGTCGCAGCCACAGGATTGTCCCGCGGCACACGCACTTTCTTTCCGGTAGCGAGAGAATTCTGCAACTGATCCATCTCCCGCTGATGACGCTGAAGGTTGTGCGTCATCGTATTGTTTATCATTCTATTGGTTATTCTGTTCATACATTACGCTCCCAGCTTGATGATCGAATCAAGCATCTGGTTGATTGTCGTTATCATTCTCGCCGATGCGTTATAACCGTGCTGTATCGCAACCATGTTGCTCATCTCCTCGTCGAGATTGACTCCCGATACCGACTCGCGCAGGTTTGTAAGATTTTTCAGCAGCATCTCCTGATTTTCGACGCGGTCCCTCGCCTCTTCGCCTTGCGAACCTATCTTCGAGATCAGCGAAATATAAAAATCGTTAAACGACGATGTCGACTCTACCATCGCGTTTTTATGGCGCAGTTTCGCGATCGCAAGCGCGTTCGTGCCGTCACCGATACCGTTGGCCGTGTTATAATCGTTGGTTCCGTCGATATCCTGCCCCTTCGCCGCCGCGATACTGTCGACATCGAGCGAAATCTGCTTGTCCACGGCGATGTAAGAGGCCGGGTTGGTACGAGGTGTCAAGGTAAGATGTTCGCGATCGGGCGCCAGTTGGCGCAGTGCACCGAGCTCGCGGTAATCAAAGGATCCCTCACGTCCGCTGCGCTGCAAAATGCCGGTCATACCGACGAGAAACTCACCGGAATCTTCCATGTAACGCAGCATGAAATTTTTCTTGTCGTTATCCGCCGCAGCGGTCGCCTTTATCGCAAACTGGCCGTTATGGTCGACGTAGGCGGACATTCCGATCTTCGCATCGTTTATCTTTTTGATAACCGAATTCACCGTATCGTTACGGTTATAATCAATCTGTACTCTGGCCTCGCTCTCATTGTTGAGCGCAAAGGTCAAGGTGCCGCTAATGCCGATCGAGGCCGAAGCATCAAGCGTTGTTGTTCCCGCAACTTTAAAAAGCGCAGTCACATCGTCCATGCCGTCGTTGTTCAGATCATACGAGCCGTCGACCTTGTCGGAGAGCGGTATCTCCCTGAAGAAATTAAGGTTTGTGAGGCCATTCTTGCCGAAACCGTCGCGATGCACCTCGTTGGTCAGATCACTTATGTTGAGCGCAAGCCCGTTGATATTGTTTATATTCTCGCGAAGCACGACATCACGCATATCCACAAGAGCCTTCAGTTCGCCGCCCGAGTAGTAGACAGGCTTTTCACTCTTTTCCCATACGACGTCGTAATACCCCTTGTTGTCGGGGTTAAGTCTGGTTTTCATTCTGTGCAGCACTTCACCCTGCACAAGGTTTTCCGAACCGACATAAACGATTACCTCGTCCTTGTCAGAACGCGACACCGAAATATTCACCAGCGATGAAAGCTTTTCAACAAGCGCATCGCGACGGTCACGAAGGTCATTCGGCTCGTCGCCAACTGCCTCTGCCTTGAGTATTCTGACGTTGAGATCGCGAATATCGCTCGCATAGGTGTTTATCGTGTCCACACGCAGGGCAATCTCCCGATTGGCGTTTTGCTGCAGCTCGTCAAGCTGACGAAACACGTTGTTGATTTCATTCGAAAGCGAAACGGCCTTCTCCTTGACCACCTCACGGGTCGAACGCTGCTCCGGGTACTTTGACAGTTCCTGCCATGCGATCCACAACTGGTCATTTTTTGTACGTATTGAACTGTCAGATGGTTCGTTGTAAACGCCCTCTATCTGATAGATGTATGAGTTT
>JAEWVL010000239.1 GCA_023396665.1 Spirochaetota bacterium | reverse complement strand
CCCCCCCCCCCCCCCCCCCCCCCCCCAATTCCGACTGGTATCTGCCCTCAAAAGATGAACTGAATATCCTGTATATCAATAAGGAGCTCATCGGCGGCTTTACTGACAGTTATTACTGGAGTTCGTCCGAGGAGAGTGCCGAAACAGCCTGGGCCCAGAATTTTGCCGACGGAATGCAAAATGGTGAAGGGAAATACAAGATGTATTCGATTCGTCCGCTTCGTTCATTTTAGAAATAATTCAGTCAATGTTGATTTGTCTTGTGCATGAAGAACAGGTAAAATTAAAATTTCATACACTCCTCCGGAAATCAACCGGCAAACTAAAAGAGGGAACATCATATGATATGGATGTTCCCTCTTTTCGGCTTCAGCTTCCAGCTATGAGCAGACCAGTTAATAAGACTGACAGTTACAATTGGAGAACCCCAAAGTAGTCCCCATTGCACACTAATCCCTATACCTTCGATAATAGAAATAACTGTCACTTTCCATGTTGGGCTGTTTGTGACTAACGGGCGTCCGTTTCTCAAATAACTCAAACCCGCATTTCTGAGCAAGACCGCATGAGGGGGTGTTTGCACAGTCAATGGTCAATATGAGATACTTTATTTCAGACACATTGAAGCACCAATCCGCCAGAGCATTTACCGCTTCCTTTGCATATCCTTTTCCCCGGTGTTTTTCTGACATAAAATAGGCAACTTCGACCTCGTTCAATGTGTCTTCAAGTCCCATGCCAACCATACCAATCATTTCATCTGTATCAGGTAATACTATTGCGTATCTTTTATTCTGATAAACGTCTTTTGATTCTTTCTGCGTTTGTTGCCAGTCAATGTATCCATAGTAGTCCTGCGGCGAGTTCTTGTTTTCCGCCCAATCGGGCATAAAGCGTAAAATATCCTTTTCTCTGACAATCCTGTAAAGATTCTCCGCGTCTTTCATCTCGAAATCCCGAATTATAATGTTGCTTGTTTCAATTCTCATCTCTAATATATTCTCCATAACATGAAAGCAATCGGCTGGTTTTCAGCATTTCACAACTGGATAAAACGGAACTGTACCGCAAAAAGTTTTACATTCATTATAAGCCGCCACAATAACGGATCATAATGAGTGATTCTGTTTTTTGAATGCGCTCATGTCAATCATCCTTTTTCATTGTGTATTTATTCGAGAGCGTTTTCTGATCAAATTTGTGTTTGGACAATCCTGATTTATATACTGATTATAGGGTAAGTGCCGAACTGATGAGCGCGAAGTTTTGCCGATAGGCAAAATAAGCAGTATATTCATCTTGAGTTTTAAAAAACAATGAGCGGGCATATCAATGGATAACTTTTTATCAAAGAAAATCAATATCGGAATTTCAGCGTGTCAGTTCGGCTCAAAAGTCAGATACAACGGCAAGGGGCAGGACAGTACAGAGTTTATGGGCCGCGAAAAAAGTGACTTTATCTGGCATCCACTTTGTCCCGAGGTGCTAAGCGGTATGGGCGTTCCCCGTAATCCGGTGAGTTTGCGAGGAGGCAACGGCGATGATTTCTGGGAAGGCAGGGCGGATATTAAAAGCCGTGAAGGGGCCAATCTTAACGATTGGGTAAAGGAGGGCGTTAACTCGGCAATCGCTACTCTAAAGAGGGCCAATGTAAAAGTGTATATTTTTATGGAAGGGAGCCCGACCTGCGGTGTGTACCGGACATCTTTAAAAAATAAAAGGCTGGGGCATCCCCCCGGAATATTCGGTTCTCTTTTATTGAAAGAGGGCTTTTTTTTAATACCCGCAAGTGATCTTCAGAGTGCTTTGCGCTGGTGGGATTGGCGTCGGCGCATGTTCGCTTTTTTGTGGATTGATGAGCAGCCCTTTGACAGAATTTCTGATGTTGCAGATGCCTGGCATGTGCTGAAGTTCCTGGTGCAGGAGCTTTCGCGCAAGGAGGCCGACAACATCGGCAAAACAATCGCCCGGGGAAAATCTATCGGCAAAAAAGAGTTTTCAACAATAAAGCGTGAGATACAGGATATTCTGAGACGTCCTTCGACAACTGCCAGAATCAAGCAGTCTTTATGGAAAAATTACACCTTTATGAGAAAACATTTCTGTATGACCATGGACAATATCAACATGCCGACCGAACTGCGCGGTTTCACCCATATAGCGGAAGAACTGAAAGCGCTTGAAATTGAGAGTCGGAAAAAAGGATATCTTTTCGGAGCATCGCCAGTATATTACAAGACGAATTGATTTTTTGTCTGAGTTAAAAACAAAACAAAACAGAGCAGGGGTATTGCAATGAAAAATGTAGTGAATGCGCTCGTCTTTTGCTTGTTCATGGGGTCACTTCTGTTTACGGATAAAGCCTTTGCGCAGGCTTTTATGGATGCGGAATATGCGATGGTCTTTACCGGATACAATGATGTACAGATCCCCTCTGATGACGGTACACGTTTTTCGTTAAAAGACGATATTCCTCCGGATACAGCTTTTGCTCCGAGAATACGGCTGGGTTACACTTTTTTCGAAAAGCATACTTTGCTTCTTCTTGCTGCCCCTTTAACGGTTTATGGAGAAGGAACAATAGATAAAGATATCGTTTACCGCGGAAAGACCTTTGAAGAGGGTTCAAAGGTGAAATCAATATACAGATTTGATTCGTACAGAATTACCTACCGCTATACTTTTACAGATAGTAATCGCTTTTCACTTGCGGCAGGTATTACAGGCAAGATACGTGATGCGGAAATAACCTTGATAGGTGAGGATGTTTCTGCAGGTAAAAGCAATACCGGTTTTGTGCCGCTCATCAATCTTCGTGCGCAGTGGATGTTCAGCGACAAATACAGTCTGCTGCTCGATATGGACGCTCTGGCTTCTCCGTATGGGAGGGCAGAGGACGCACTTTTCGCATTGCAGTATCACTATAACGAAAAAACGAGTGTAAGACTGGGGTATCGAATACTTGAAGGCGGATCGGACGGCGGCGGTGATGTTTACACCTTCGCTTTACTCAATTACATAAGTGCGGGCTTGACGACAGAATTTTAGCCATTTATCGCCTGGAGATCCTGGTTCAATAGAGAACGGAAATAAACCGCGTAAACACTGACATCACTGAGGTATGGCTGATAATGAACAAAAAACTGATTTTAAATGTGGATGATTTGGGATTGCACCCGGACATTGTTACTGGTGTTGAACATTTGTGGGAAAACAGAAGCATATCCACCGTCAGTATACTCTCAACATCAGAAATTCTGGATCATACGATAGGTGTTCTGAAAAAAATCGGAATACCCGTCGGCGTACATCTGATTCTTGATGGAGACAAGCCTGTTCTTGAAAAGGAGAAGATAGCTAGTATTGTCGATGAAAAGGGATTTCTGCTGAAAAGCAGCGCTGAGATAAAAAAAAGACTGAAGCCGGATGAGGCGTTCAGCGAGCTTTCCGCTCAAATTGAAAATATTCAGAAAAGGGGGGTACATATCAGCCACCTGGATTCTCACGGAGGGCTCTGCTTTTTTATACCAAAACTGCGTAACGTTTACCGTGAACTCGGTAAACGTTACAAACTGCCATTGGCTCTGCCGAAGCATTTTATTTTTAACAAAACAAGAAAAATTGCAAGCGGTTCTTCGGATTCACTGATCGGTGTTCACAGTCTTAAGAACGAAGAAACCCTGGAAAATCGCCTGATGGCCTATGATCGCATGCTCTCTTCTTTGGGGAAGGGAAGGCACTACTGTTTTTCTCATCCTTCTCCGCCGACAGTATCCGTTAAGGAAAGTCTGGGCGATTACAGTATCCGTAATAACGAATACGTCCTTTTTCTTTCTCCTGAATGGAAGAATCTGCTCAGGAAGCATGACGTTTCACTTGATTCGTTTATTTTGAAAGATCGAGTATGACCTTGCCGAACGGCCGTTCTTCCGCTAAATATCGTTGAGCATCTGCAGCCTGTTTCAGGGGGAATGTTTTTGCAACAGCGGGTCGCAGACGGTTCAACTTTACAAGGTCAAGTAAAGCTGTATATGCTCTCATGATATCGTTCGCTGGTTGTGCAACAAGAGAAGGAAACCCGATGATTTTTGCCCCCTTAAATATAAGGTCAAAAACATTGAGTGCAGTCATAGCACCGCCAATGCCGCCATATATTACGTGAACACCTTCGATCCCAAGTGCGGGTATCGCTTTTGCTGTAAAGTCACCGCCTATCCCATCCAGTATAACATCAACCCCTTCACCGTCCGTCAATTCCTGAATGCGATGGTTTAGATCCTCTTTGGACAAATCAATGACATTTTTATAGCCCAATTCACCGGCTAGTCGTGCTTTGCTGCTTGAACCGGCAGTCGTGATAACCTGCTTTGCCCCTAAAGCAGCAGCAATCTGATAAACGGCGTTTCCAACAGCTCCGCCGACTGCGGCGGCAAGTACTCGTTTGCCGATGCTAAAACCGGCTGCGATAAGTGCCAGATAGGCGGTAAGATATGCTATGGGAAATCCGGCCGCTTCATGATCGCTTAAATTTTCAGGTACCGGTACACACAGTTGTGCTGGAATACTGACGAGTTCCTGCCATGTGCCGTCACGATAAATACCCATTGGGCCGGTGAACATAACGCGTGTGTTCAACTGAAAACCCGAATCTCCGGCATCGATGATCCGGCCGACTCCTTCAAAACCCGGTATCATCGGCAGGGGGGTTCCGGGAAAACCTCCCTGCCGGATGATTGCGTCGCCAACATTGACACCGGCTGCAATGACTTTGACTAATACCTCTTCAGGCTGCCGTATCGTATCTGATTTTTCAATCAGATGCAATACATCATAACTCCCGTGAGTGTTGTACTGAATTGTCTTCATATGCAAAACCTCCTTTTATAATGTAACAATGCGTGTTACAGATGTGTGCAAAAAAAATGAAATCAATCACCCCAAGAAAATTTTCAAGAATCCTTACGCATCGAATTTATGCGGTTGACCATGTCCTTTATTGTCGTTTTTTTCAGCGCAATATCAACAGAAGATTCCACCGATTCTGCAACAGTTTTCATTGCTTTATGAATATTCCTGCCGACTGGACATACTTTACTTGTGTTCTGACAATGCGGTGTTAGAACTTCGCCTTCTTCTACTGCTCGATATACCATTGCCAACGTGATGCTTGCGGGATCTTTGAGCAATTCTGATCCACCGCCTGCGCCTTGTTTGGCGCAGACAAGGCCGGCTTTCCGGAGTGAAGCCAGGATGCGTCGAATTATGACTGGATGAACACCGGCGCTCTGACCGATATCCGAAGACTTGCGTAATTCCTCTGGAAACATGGCCAGAAGTACTAGCACGTGCACGGCCAGATAAAATCTCGAGTTCTCAGTCATCACGATTCCTTGCTTATTACCATTAATCTGTAACATATGTGATTACAGTATATTTGTCAAGAGATATCTATAATTATTTGAGAAGTTAAAGCGAATAACAATAGGACGCCTCGAATAAGAGTACCCGTAATGATTTAACCGATTTTTTGCAGCCATAACATATGATCTGTGCACCTTGCGGTTCTTAAAACTCAATGAAACGCGAGGGGAGAATTTAAACGGATGTAGTTAAGAGAACCACCTTATCGATATTATTCAAGGTTCGAGTTGCGAAGATTATTTTTCAGAGATTCCCGCAGATGAGTTTTTCATTTGTCTATTGTAATCACATCAGAACTGTGAAAGCGCACACGGCGATTTCAGCAGTTCGTATCCCCCCGTAAAAATACAATGCAGTCGTGAAGCCGTTTACACTTTTTTGAAAAGAGATTGACGGGGCTCGTGTATCGCCCTGAACATAATAGCGGCAGGTGACTGACGGGGGCTGCCGCCCGCGTATCTATTCATTTAACCGGAGAGACCGATGAAAGTCTATATCGCAAAAGAAGCCGCAATCGGCGTGTGTGAGAACGGGGCCGTCAGCTGGTATGAAAGCCAATACATAAAAAAATATCTGCAGAACGCGGAGCAGATTCAGCGAAGAAACGAATGGAAACTATCAGGAACCGGAGCGGCGTTTCGGGGTGATGAGATCAAGATGCAGCGGGCCGGTATCACAGAAAAAAAAGATTACAGTATCAGCGCTTTGTCGCAGATCGCTCGGGATGAGCTGATCTACGTTGCCAATATCGAGAACTCGTCGGCGATACTCATCAAGAAAATGGATGGATCACAGTCAACAGAGGGCCATCTTGTGCATGACACTGATCGCTTTTTCTCCGGTGTCTGCTATAATCGCAAACAGAACAGGGGTGTGTTCTCGGTACAGCACAAGGCAATCGAGAAGCGGCTTGCGCTGTTCGACAACAGGGAATCGCGTTACCGCGAAATTACCGAAGGTGACTGTCTCGACGAGAATGCGTTCTGGAACCCACTGAAAGACGATGAGCTGTATTACAACTCCATTCCAGTGGGCAGGGACTACGGAGGCAACTTCTCCGCTTACGGCAGCAGTACAATCAACCGCTTTGATCTGTCAAACGGTGAAATCGAAGAAGTGGTGAGCCTCGCCAACCATGACTGCCTTCTGCCCAAACTGGATGCACTTGGCAATCTGTATTATCTGAAACGGCCTTCGGGATACGCGGCCGGGCGGGGCAATCCGCTGACCGATATCATTGATATTTTTCTGATACCCTTCAGACTTCTGCGGGCGATTTATTCGTATTTTAATTTCTTTGCCATTCGTTTCACGGGAACCCCATTGCGCAGCAGAGATGGAGTCAACGTTAAGAGCAGGGAACTCGATGAGAAGACGGTTTTTATCAACGGCAATATCATTCATGCGCAGAAGAATTTGCAGCGCAACCGGCGCAGCGGCGACAAGTATCCGGGAATAGCGCCGCGAAACTGGGAGCTGATGCGACGCGACGCTTCGGGGAAAACGGTTTGCCTTCGCAGGGGCGTACTTGATTACGATGTCAGCGCGCAGGGAGAGATAGTTTTTTCGAACGGGAAATATCTGATTAAAATAAACAAGGATATGTCTGAAGAAGTGCTGCTGAAGGCGGATCTTGTCACAAAAATTGCTATAGAGAACCTCGATTAGTTAAGGGAATCGCCTTATCGGTATTATTTGAGGTTCGACTTGCGAAGATTGGTTTTAGAGTTTCCAGGCCGCTGAGCAATGGTGAAAAGCATGTTAATCTGAATTGCTGATAGCTTTTTTTAAAATGACAGTCTACACATAAAAAAGCCGCCGTATCGCTACGGCGGCTTTTTTAGTTATAATACAATGAAATTCTCTTACAGTCCGAGAATGGCCTTGTTGAAAGCCATGTCGATATTCGCGTTCGAAGTTGGAGTCTCGACCAGTTTCTTGTAGTCGATCTTTGCGTTCTGAATAGCGTTCAGATCGTAAGATTCGAGAGATTTTGTCATGGGCGAATCTTTTCCCAGAACCGTTGCGCGAATCTTGTCGAGATCCTTGTTCGTTGCAAGCTGCTCGGCCTTTTTCTCGACCATGCGCCAGCTTTCCACGTTGAACTTGACAAAGTCTTTGCGAAGCTGGATTTTATTGCTGTCTCCCGGAGCGGCGTCGGTACGAAGAAGATGGTTGTCAAACTCAATGTGACCTTTCCAGTCCAGCTTCTCGAGAATCCAGCCCAGACCGATCATCTCTTTGAGGCCGTCCATGCCGGTAAGCGTAGGGCTGTCGTTGTCGAACTGACCCGCTTTCTGGTTACCGATGTGCAGAAAAGGAAGCTTGCCGGCGTTGATCGCCATGCCCGCGGCGTTAGCGGCGGAAAGATTTGTCATACCCTCGTGCTGCAGAAGCTCGGGATTGACACCCCACATTGAAGGATCTTCAAGCCGGCTGATAAGGCCAAGTGCATGACCGGTTGTGGCAAGATACATCTCGCCGCGAGGTTCGTTGGGTTTCGGCTCGATAGTACAGTATTTGATGGAAAGTTTATTTTCCTTGATGTAACGGGTTGCAAGGTTGAGGCCGTTTTCGATGTATTTATAGGGAGTCTTCCAGTCGACCGCGAACTGAGTCTCGAAACCGTCACGGGCAACCCAGTAGGTGAAATATTCGGCGCCGAAAAAGTTACCGATACGAAGCGTGCGCATTACTTTCTGAGCCGCAAGCGCGCGAATATCCGGATCGGGATTGGTAAGACCACCGTTTCTGAACAGCTTGTCGCCGTGCAGACTGCAGGTAACCATGATCATTTTGAGGCCGACTTTATCCATTTTCTCTTTCAGCGCGTGAATGGTTTTGTAGCATTCGCTTGAAGGATCCTGATCGTCCATGGGGTTCATGGGATCCCATGTAACGATGTCGTCGTCATGAGTGGAGGTTAAATCGATAAGGCCTTCTTTTTTCGCATCACAGAGAATGTCGCAAGCCTCAAGCGCACTGATACTGTCCATTACAGAACCGCCGAAGGGGTCGCCGCAAGTGCTCTTAACGCACCAAAAAGGCATGGAAAGCTGTCTTTTCATATTGTTTGTCCTTCCTTATTGTGTTTTATTCGTTTTTATAAGTCACAGTTTTATATATTGGTAAATACCCGGGTCTGTATACATTTTTTTACTGAAAAGCACCCGGGCGCACCTTAAAATATCAGCTTTTTCATCAGGTAACTTCGAATAATCAGCACCTGCGATTATTTTATCACTTCGATCACACGGCAAAAGATAAAGGGGGGATACGGGACGCTCTACCTTTATCTGCTTCCATCTTAAAATAGTCGTTTTAAAAAGCAACTAATTAATTGCCTGGTCAATAAAGAACTTACGAAAATAAGTTTTCAAAGAAAGCAATCTCGTTTCAGACGCTCGCGGATAACGATACTGAAGTATCTGCAGTTTTGCCCGTATAAGCTACGGTAAGCAGATAATATGGAAACAACCAGAAAACAGCGCAGAATATGTATCTCTAGGAAACAAATTAGGCTGGAAATTTTCTTATGGAAGTTATGAGTTGATAAGGCTGTTTGCTTTCTTCGTTGGGGAGGGATAACGGGAATGAACAGGGTAATCCGGTTTGTACCGATCTGTGCGGGGCTCATGCTGTTGTTGTTTTGTGATGATTTTGATTATGATGAGTGTGTGGATCATTGTGTTGAAAACTTGCGTGAATGCAGAGAAGATTGTTCGCTGGAGCATGAAAACACTGAAATGATCGATGATTGCTGCAACCAATGTAAACAGCATAATGCAGAATGCCTGTCGGGCTGCGACGAGAAGAATGCGGAAGATGACAGTCGCAGCCCGAGAGAAAACGCGCTTTGATCGCGGCAATCACCCGTATTTCATCTACCTGCTTTTCGGGTAAGCGATGAGCGCTATTTCGCCTCTATCAATTGCTGAAACGATTCAGCAATAAAAGCGGGGTCTTCTATGTGCAGGTTCTGGCTCGCCGTCTTCGAGAACAGAACCTTTCCCTTGGGGTAGCGTGCGGCGGTATTTTGACTCATCGAAAGAAGAATTTTTTCGAAGTCCTCAGCAAGATTCCAGGGGATGGTGTAGGAGCGAAGCTGCGCCTGATACCGGGAACTGTTGTGATGAAGTACCAGTGCGGGTATATCCACGCGGCTGTTGAGTGACACCGATTGTGCCAGTTCCTTGCGCAAGGTCCGCAGTTCGACCAGATAGCTGTCGTACATCGAAGGCGAAGAAAAATTTTCCATTATATCATGTCTGGCTTCTGCCGGAACCTTTTCGTAGGGGACCGCATTCCAGATTCTGACATAGCCGAGCGCGGCGATGATTTTTCCGATTTTTAAACCGGGAACCCTGTCGTAGAGGTTGGTGTAATATACCGCGTCAATCTCCTTTTTCATTCTCTCATAATCGGCGCTGAGCGCTTCGCACAGCACAAGACCGAGTACGCGTTGAGTATTTCTTGCGGCGTAGTGCTCGAGGATCAGCGAGCCCATCCCGTGGCCGATTCCGTAAAACGTATCAACATCGTAGGCTCTCAGTACCGACTCCAGATCGCCCGTCACCGCTTCGGTGTTTCGCGGAAGTGAAGAATCGCTGCGGCCGTAACCAGCCCTGTCATATGTGATGACGCGGTAGTCTTTTGCCAGCATGGCGCTGAGCGCCTTCCATTCCGCAGTCGTGGAACCGCTGTCCGCTTCGATAAGGATCGTGATAGGGCCATTGCCGACACAGTGTGTAAAAATATTTCTTTCGCCGGCTCTCACGTATTTACCCTCTCCCGGCTGTGATTTCCAGCGCTCATGGAGCAGCGTATTGACCAAAGCGGGAGCCAGCAAAAAGAGAATTGCGAGCAGGGGGATGATGACGCGTTTTTTCGCTTTCATTGGATCAGTTCTTCTCCTTTCGGGCAAAAATCAGCAAGTGCTTGGGAGATATATGTGCATGAGTGATCTGCTTGAACCAGGTTTTCTCTCTGGTGAACTTTTTAATCAGTTCGTAGTCCGTTTCACCGTTCAGAAGTTTGGGCATATATTGACTCATATCGCTTTCCGCAAAACTCTGCTGCTTCTTTGTGGATTTCACCCGGCCGTCTTCTTCACCGTACTCAAGTTTTCGAATAAAGCGGGGGTAATAGTGCGATGTAAGCACGATATAATCGGGATTTCGCTTTTCAAGATCAAAAGGGCGAGCGGTTACCCGATAACTTACAGTGCCTTCGGGAAATCTCGGCAGATAATGCAAATATGAATAATACTCGATTACGGAACCCGGAGCGATCGTCTTTTTCATCCATTTCTCGGCGCTGTAGCGAAGATCGTTTGTAAGATTGAGCGAAACCGAAAGACTGAAATAGAAGGAATAAATAAAGACCGCAGTCAGGGCAATCTTTAGTGCCACGGATGCGAAGCCCTTCGCTTTATTCAGTGCGACATCGATTGCCATTCCGCTGTAAATACCCAGCATCATTGTCAGCGGTATCAGGTGGCGCAGGTTGGTCTGTTTGATCAGCGCAATGAAAAAAATGTAAAAGGACAGGGCAACCAGTAGGGGAAGCAGGCCGAGAGACAATCGCCTCCGATCGTGGCGGTACTTGCAAATAACAATGATGATGCCCGCAAGACTGAGCACAAACAGCGGCAGCGGAAACTGCTGGTTGTTGGGAAGCGCTTTGATGATGTCCTGAAGCAGGGCGATTTGTCCGGCGATCGTGGCGGTGTAGGCTTTGCTTCGTTCGGAGTTCCATCCGGTGAGAATCTTGAAGCGGTAGACAAAGCCGCTCCAGTTGAGAATCATGTTCTGCGTGATGACGGTGCCGCCGATGAAAAAGGCCGAGAAAAACAGCATGTTCTTTCGCAGCAGCACCTTCGCCGGAGAGATTTTTTCCTTGTTTCTGATGAGCGGTTCTACGATCAGATACCACAGAAAGGGCAGAATAAACAGCGCATAGCCCTGATCCTTTGAGCCGAAACTGAGTGTGGCGAATATGGCTGTTTTGATATACGCGTCTTTGTTCTCGTTTTTAACGGCGAGCAGAAGATAGTAGATAGCAATAGCGCCCCAGAACAGATAGGGAACTTCCACCTTCGCAAGGTGGGCGTTCAGGCAGAAAACGCCGTTGCACACGAGCACAAGCGCGGCAAACACCGCGGCTCGCCTGCTGAACAGCTCTTTGGTGATCAGATAGATGTAATAGACGGTGCCGACGCCCATTGCAACCGAAACGAGCCGGTCGGCAAAGATGAGCGCGGTGCTGAAAGAGGTCTGCTGAAGCGTGTTTACGAGTTTGAAGATGCTCATACCGTTTGAGGGATCGGACGCGAAGAGGGCGACGATGACGACGGGGATATTGATGATCGCTAGCAGAAACTGATGTACGAGCGGGTACTTGTGCAGATAGCCGAACGAGAAGAGCCGGGTCAAGCCAAGAAGAGGATGAAAGGGGGCGAGCGAATCGGAGTACCATGATTCTTTGCCGGGTAGTCCCCAGTTTATTCCCGTGAGGTAGAGTACTGCCGCGAGCAGCAAAACCGGGATCACCGGGTTGTCCTTTATTTTCCGGATTGTCTTTTCGATCATCATTGAACCTGTGTTATTACCGATAATAAAATTGGTGTCCCGCGTTTCAGACAGGCAAGGCGGGCGGCGCATTGTGTGAAAAAGTAATAATTTTTTCTTTAACGGGAACCCGTATCTTCATCAAGGGGCGCCGTACGTATCTTTGTCAACAGCTTTTGTTTTGGAAAACAGTGCCGTATTAAATGTTACAAAGAATAACAGTTGCGTAAAATAGCTATGATTTGGCATTTATATCAGCGAATGCGGCAAACTTGCCGTGAATAATTTCTGGATGGAACTATCATGAATAATAAAATGGTATCGGCATTTCTGGTGCTGCCCGCAGTTATAGTCGGACTGACGCTGCACGAGTTTGCCCATGCGTATGTATCATACAGGTGCGGTGATTCGACCGCGAAAGATGAGGGCAGACTGACGCTTAATCCGCTTCGGCATATCGATATTATGGGTCTGGTTTTTCTCGTATTTGCCGGTTTCGGATGGGCAAAACCGGTGCAGTTTAATCCTGCAAAACTGAAGAATCCGCGCAGGGACACGATGCTGATAGCTCTGGCCGGGCCCCTGACGAATTTGGTTCTGGGAATCTTGTTTTCGATTGTTTTTGCCCTGGTCATCCATTTTTTTCCCCTGAGCGGCTCTAATCCTGATGTGATGTGGATGTACGTCGTGTTAAAGGCTTTTGCGATGATCAATCTGGGTTTGTTCGTGTTCAATATTCTGCCGATCCCTCCGCTTGACGGCAGCCACGTGCTGTTTCAAAAACTGAATCTTTCGAAAGATCTCGAGTACAAGATTTTTTCCTGGGGCACGGCCGGCTTGTTTGTGCTGCTTGTTGTCGGGCAGATGTTCAATATCAATGTTCTTCCGATAGGTGAAGTGGTGCGCTTTGTGTTCAATCTGATTGTTCGCGCTTTAATCTGGTAGGCGCTTATCGATTAATCCGGCCTTCGCTCTGATCCGAAGAAGAGCCTGCTGCGGGTTTTGCAGTCGGCTCATAAAGACCTCGCAAAAAGCGGGAGGGTTCGTTTACGAATCCCCCCGCTTTTTTTATAATGATGCAAGCCGGAATGAAAAAACGAACGGCTGAAGCGGATTTGTGTTTGAACGCTTCTAAGTGCAGGGCAATATCCCCTTCGGCTGTTTCGCTTACAGACATTTCAGATAAATCTCTTTTAGATCGCTGATGAAGGGGTAGCGCGGGTTTGCACCGGTACACTGATCATCAAAGGCGTTCTCCGCGAGTTCATCGACTCTCGCCTTGAATTCCGTTTCGTCCACTCCCGCCGCGCGAATAGAGGCGGGGATGTCGACGCGTTTTTTCAGCTGCTCTATCGCCTCGATCAGTTTCTCCACTTTTTCATCGGCATCCTTTCCGCCGAGGCCGAGGTAGTCGGCGATTCTCGCGTAACGTTCCTTTGCAAGCGGGTACTTGTACTGCGGAAAAGTCGCCAGCTTTTTCGGAACATCGGTCTTGTTGTATCTGATAACCTCGCTGATGAGCAAGGCGTTGGCCAGTCCGTGCGCAAGATGAAACATGGAACCCAGCTTGTGCGCCATTGAGTGGCATATGCCGAGAAATGCGTTGGCAAAGGCCATGCCTGCGATCGTCGCCGCGTAATGCATTTTCTCTTTCGCTTTGACGGCCGCGGCGCCTTTCTCGTAAGACTCGGGCAGATATTTGAATATCAGGCGAATCGCTTCGAGAGCGAGACCGTTCGTGTATTCGCTCGCCAGTACCGAGGCGTAGGCTTCGATCGCATGCGTAAGCGCGTCGATGCCCGAGTAGGCGGTGAGGCGCGCGGGCACATTCATGACGAAGTCGGGATCGACGATCGCCATGTCGGGTGTCAGCGCGTAGTCGGCCAGGGGATACTTAATGCCCCCCTTCGTGTCGTCGGTGATGACGGCGAATGGCGTCACCTCGGAACCCGTGCCCGATGTCGTCGGAATGGCGACGAAATAGGTCTTGTCCATTTTGGGAAACTGGAAAATGCGCTTTTTTATATCCATGAAGCGCATCGCCATGCCGTCGAAGGCGGTATCGGGGTGCTCGTAGAGTATGCGCATGATCTTGGCCGCATCCATCGGAGAGCCGCCACCGAGCGCGATGATGACGTCAGGCTTGAAGCTCAGCATGATTTCCGCACCGGCTTTCGCGGTGCTGAGCGTCGGATCCGGTTTCACGTCGAAGAACACATGGTGCTCTATGCCCTTGCTTTCGAGTACGCGGCAGACGCGGTCGGCGTAACCGAGATCGTAGAGCATCTTGTCGGTAACGATGAAGGCACGCTTGCCCCTGATTTCGGACAGAGCGGTGTCGAGTGAACCTTTTTTAAAATAAATTTTCGGCGGTACCTGAAACCAGAGCATGTTTTCTCTCCTTTTAGCGACGGTTTTCACGTTGATAAGATGTTTGATTCCCACGTTCTCTGAAACGGAGTTTCCGCCCCAGCTGCCGCAGCCGAGCGTAAGAGAGGGTTCGAGTTTGAAATTATAGATGTCGCCTATCGCTCCCTGAGACGCAGGCATATTGATGAGTATGCGTCCGGTTTTCATCAGTCTGCCGTAATAGTCGCTTCGATCAGTCGTGTCCTGGTCGGTGTAGAGCGCGCTTGTGTGACCGATTCCGCCGAATTCGACGAGCTCTTTGGCTTTGCCGCAGGCCTCCCTGAAATTCGCCGCACGGTAAAAGCCGAGTACCGGTGAGAGCTTCTCGTATGCGAAGGGTTCATCCGCGCCGATTTTGTCGGTTTCGCCGATCAGCACCTTTACATCTTCACTGATCGTGATACCGGCCAGTGCCGCGATTTTATCGGCGCTCTGGCCGACGATCTCGGCGTTGAGTCTGCCTTTTTTGAGAATGACGGCATCCATCTTCTTTTTCTCGTCGGGGCTGAGAAAGTAGGCTCCGCGGGCCCTGAATTCCGCTTTGACCGCATCGTACACCTGATCGACCACGACGACAGACTGTTCGGAAGCGCAGATGACGCCGTTGTCGAAAGTCTTTGAAAGCAGAATGGAGGATACCGCCATCTTGATATGCGCCCTCTCGTCGATGACCGCCGGAGTATTGCCCGCGCCGACGCCGAGCGCCGGTTTTCCTGAAGAGTAGGCGGCCTGCACCATGCCGGGGCCCCCTGTCGCGAGAATGATGTTGATGTCGGGGCTTGCCATCAGTTTCTGCGTGTCTTCAACGGTGGGATCCTCGATCCAGCCGATGATGTCATCGGGAGCCCCGGCGGCGACAGCGGCCTCAAGCACAATTCTGGCGGCTTCGATGGTCGCCTTTTTCGCGCGAGGGTGGGGTGAGAAGACGATGCCGTTTCGCGTCTTGAGCGTGATGAGCGCCTTGAATATTGCCGTAGAAGTCGGGTTTGTCGTCGGTATGATTCCCGCGATGACCCCGATCGGCTCGGCGATCTTTACGATGCCGTTTTCGGTATCTTCGCTGATGACCCCGCAGGTCTTTGCCGAATAATATTTATTGAAAATATATTCAGAGGCAAAATGGTTCTTGATAACCTTGTCTTCGACAATGCCCATACCGCTTTCTTCCACTGCCATCTTCGCCAGGCTGATTCTCGCCTGGTTGGCGGCACTTGCCGCTTGTTTAAAGATGTGGTCAACCCGCTCCTGATCGTATTCGGCGTACTTCTGCTGGGCCGATTTAACAGCCTTGATGATCGCTTCCAGTTTTGTTTCGTTCATGGCCCTTCCTCCATAGAGAGTTATTAAGTAATAAAGTATCGATATTTTTTTACCTGTATATTGTCAAGTGAGAGCGAAACAAGATTACAGAAAGCTGTGAAATAATTCACAAATAGGGGCTGTTAAAATTCCCGATGCAGCTGGGTCGGGAAGAGAGAGGATGCTTTAGCGGAAGTAAGGTTTCTTTACTGATCAGACTGAGAGCGGCTTGGAGCGGGGGATGTGTCCGGTTTGACGCGTTCGCTGTAAATATTGTCGGCGAAGGTAATTTCGTATATCAGTCCGTTTTCATTTATTATGTTCAGAGTTCCCTGAAGCTGATGCTGAACAATCATTTTGACAATTTCAAGACCCATCTTTGTATCGCCATCGATCTGATTGTTTTGCCTTATTCCAACGCCATTGTCGGCATAACGCAGAAAAAATTGCTTATCTCGCATTTTCCGCGCCGAGATCGTGATGGTTCCGCTTCTGTCGTCGGGAAATGCGTGTTTGAGAGAATTCGTCATGAGCTCGCATATGACAAGGCCGCAGGGAATGGCCGTATCGATCAGAAACTGCCCGGTCGCCATCGCGCTTTCAAGCTTTATTCTTGCCGGATCGATGCCGCGGCTGGCGATGATGGCATCGAAGAGTTCGACGACGTATTCAGAAAAATCGACTGATGAAAGATTTCTTGATCTGTATAATTTTTCGTGCACGAGCGACATCGCCATTATCTGATGCACTATATCCGAAAGGATGTCTTTCAGTTTCTGATTTTTGCTGTTCATGGAATGAAGTGAGATCATCGAGATGATGACCTGCATATTGTTCTTGGTGCGATGGTAGAGTTCACGCAGCAGTGTCTGCTTTTCCTGCAGTGACTTTTTAATTATTTCATCGGACATCTTTCTGTCGGTGATGTCGCGGCCGACACCGATTATCTCAATGACGTTTTGCTCTTCATCGAGTATGGCGTTGTCAGACCACGATATCCAGCGCCAGCCGGTGGTGGTATAGACCCGTTGTTCAACAGTGCAGGAGTAGGGTTCGTCATTGAGACTGAGCATAGCTTCCTGTGTGGCCTGGCGATCATCCTCGTGGACGAGCGGCATAAACGATTTACCGACAAGGGCGGACTCTGATTTGCCGAACATGCGGCAATAGGAGGGACTCACGTAGAGCAGGCGCCCTTGATTGTCGGCTTTCACTACAAGGTCTGTCTGGTTTTCTATGAGTAAGCGATATTGTTTTTCTTTCTCAAGAGCTTCAGCCTTTGCCTTTTCAAGTTCGAGTGTTTGTCTTTTGACAAGTTTTTTCAGGGTAAAAATGAATATACTCACGGCGATCATCGCTATCAATGTTATGAGGGCTGTGATCATTATTGCAGCTTTGTTCCGTTCAAAAAAACCTGCATTTGGATCATGAATGATGTGAACCCACCTGTGATAAATTGCTTCCCGTTCTTCCGCGCTCATACTGCTCAAAAGCTTGTTAATGATTGGAATCAATTGCGCCTTGTCTTTTTTGCAGGCGAAGCGCAGATGCCAGGAGAAATCAAGGCGTGTGCCGAGTTCGAGATTAGTTATTCCGTACTTGTGTACCAGATAGCTGGCGGTCATCAGGTCGACGACAGCACCGTCAACACCGCCCAAAGATGTTTTCAATAGTGCGGAGAGGTCACCATTCGTTTCGTCGATAAGCGCTTCAGGGAAAGCAGAACGTATATAGTCCCGACTCGAATAATTTTTTGCGCAGGCAAGTGTCATCTTGTTGATTTGTTGTTCGGATAAATTGCGGAAATGGCCGGATTGGACAATGATGACGAGCGGGACAGTCATAAACGGTTCGGAAAAAAGCAGATACTGATCGCGATCATCGCTCTGATGGATGGATCCGACAAAATCGGCTTTATCGTTTTGCAGGCCGTCGATAATCTCAGACCAGGTGTTGAAATACACTTTTTCGAATTCAAATCCGATCTGTTTTTCGAAGTAGTCGATATAATCGGCGGTAAAGCCCTTGTGTATGCCGTCTTCTACAAAATCTCCCGGGGGCCACGAGGGATTTGGCGCATAGCGGAGAAGATTGCGGTTTTCGTTGAGCCAGAGCAGTTCATCATTGGTTAAAAGACTGTTGTAACGCTGCTGCGCCGACAGAGAAGACATGGTATGCATGAAAAGAATTGTAATGATGATCACTAGTGCTGTTTTCTTCATCGGCACCCTTTTGGTCTATATTTCTATAAATGTAAAAGGACGAAGGTGGATTACGCTAAAGTTTCCACTTGGCGTTTTCTGTTTTTCAGGAAACTGCCGGACTATTATACTGAAAAATGCGCTGCCGGTCAAGACGGGATGGACAATTTTATGTCGAATGTACATATTGTAATCTCTAAAAATTAATCTTCGCAACTCGAACCTCGAATAATTCCAATTAGGCGGTTCCCTTAAATACCTCCGGTGAAGGTTTTACCTCGTTTTATATTGAATTTTTGTGAACCGCAAGTTGCTTAGATTGTTTTTGTACCTGCCCATGAAAAACGAGGTAAGATCATTGCGGTTGGTAATTATTCGAGGTTCCCATATAAAAAAACTTTACTGGCGGGCAAATACCCTGAATGAATGCAGGTCTTTCATTATTCGACCTGCGCAGGGGCCTTGTTCTCAGTGGCGGGTGTCACTCGACTTCGGCGCTTTGATTTCGGTCTGACATGATTTCTTTCGCCCTGATGCTCAGCACCGCCAGCCCGACGGAAAGATCCTCCCTTTGAACGACAATGTGCGGCGGAACGGCAAGTTTCGCCGGCGCAAAATTCCAGATGGCGAGGATACCCGCTTTTACCATCGTGTCGGCTACCGACTGTGCCGCAGTATCGGGTACGGTGATGATGCCGATTTTGATGAACATTTGTTGCGCGAGTTGTTCAAAACGATCGATATGGAAAACCTCTTTTCCGTGAATTCTTTTACCAATTAGTTGCGCACTGGTATCAAATGCTGAAACGATCCTGAGTCCGTTATTGTGAAAGCCGCTGTAGCCCAGGAGCGCCGATCCGAGCGCTCCGCAACCGACAAGAAAGGCGTCACTGGTGTTGTTCCAGCCGAGAAAATTGAGAATAGCGCTTTTGAGCTCTTTAACGCGATATCCTTTCTTCGGTTGCCCGATGATGCCGGTAAAAGCCATGTCTTTTCTTATCTGAATCGGCTTCTGCTTCAAACGTTCCGCAAAATCGGTCGTTGATATCCACTCGATGCCGTTTTGCTCATATTCATCAAGAATCTTGAGGTATAAAGGAAGACGGCGTATTGTGGGCAGGGGTGTTTGCAGCGGGATCATGACGCCTCTCATTTTCCTTTTCGTATAACTGCTATGCTTTTGCTCTAATCTGATTTTGACAAGAACTATACAGGGTACATTTTCACGATAGGGAAGCTCGAATAAGACCAGCCCAGGATGCATGGGCGAGCAGCCTGCCTGCGGCAGGCGACCAGCCCGGGATGGTTTACCCCGGTTTTCACCGTAATTATTCGAGCTCGGGTTGCGAAGATCAGTTTATAAAGATTCCAGATATAAAAAAGGGGGGGGATACCGACAGGGCGAATTATTGTACATTTTCGGAAGTTTGTAATTTTAGTCGAAATTTGAAACTTTTTCAGCGATATCCCCCCCCTAGAGGTGAAAACAGGGATGTAGCGGAAACCCTTGACACACAAGTGTGCAGCGTGGTATGTGCACAGGATATGATCGGTGATCGTATTTTGCCGGATGTATCAAATTTTAAGCGTTAAGCGCTGTTATAGCATTTCACGATTGAAAGAAACGGAACTGTGCACGCTTATTTATCTGTGAATTGCAATAAGCGGTAAAACAGTCGCATACAAGACCAGGAGCAATTAATGAAGACCATGTACCACTGCCAGAATTTTGCGGGCAAAAAAATGACTATGCCGGGGGCCTTGTTGGCTCTGTGGCTTGTGTTTATATTTTGTTCAGGCTGTTCAAAAGTTGAAAACCAGGCTGAGGGCACGCAAGCGGAGGGCAACAGCATCGAAGATGTATTGACACTCATCAAAAAAAATTCGCTTCGCGACGGTGTTCATTACGTTTCTGAGGTGCAGATAAAGGATGTCAACAATACGATTGAAATGTGGGTAATGGGTGAGAGAATCAAATCAGCCATCATCAACAACAATAAGGCGACAGTCGTCATTTCAGACGGAACCTATATGACCACCTATGTCTCTGATGAAAAATGCGGTGTCCGCATGAAGCTTGACGCCGATAACGCACACAAGGAATTTTTCAATCCCGGTGAGGATCTGTCCGCCGATTCGATAAGTGTTGTACGCAGAGAGACTTTTCGGGACAAACCCTGTGTCGTCGTGAAAGCGAAGAAGGCTTTTGACGGGACGGAATGTCTTTTGTGGATAGATGAATCAGACGGTTTCGTCAAAAGGATGGAATCGATCAGCGAAAACGGTGAGCCGATGGTGGTTGTCAACCGCGATGTCAAGTTCGGTCCCGTCGATGATGCCGTGTTTACCGTCCCTTCGGAAATTTATATTGAAGAGCTGATGTGATGTTTCTGCAGTTCGCTGCGGCCCTGTCGGCATACTGATTAGAATGTGCCGCAGGACTGTGCGTCGGCGTATCCCCCCGCCTTTTTTCTTGCCAATATTGCCGCAGTAAGAGAAAATTTCTTGCATGATTCTTTTGTT
>JAEWVL010000204.1 GCA_023396665.1 Spirochaetota bacterium | reverse complement strand
CGGTACATCCATGTACCGCTTAGCAGTTTGCTGTTTTTCAGCAAACTGTTAGTAGTTTACTAAAAAGTTAGTATACAATGTAGTTCGCAATTTGGTACATGAAAAAGGTCATTGGAAGTACCCAAATGCAGTTGCGAGACTAACATGGGGGTAACAACCAATGACCAGGAACAAAGATTTCAGGTACTTTGAAAACAGGCTACCAGAATTTATTACAAAAGAATATCCTGTGTTTGAAATGTTACAATAGCTAACCGAGATGCTTATCGAGGTAGAAGTCAGCCGGAAAGTTGGGGAAATGGCGTATCGACACAGAAAATCGAGCGGGTAGTCAAAAGCCTGGGAACAAAAAGTATCAGCTCTTCGCAGGTCAGTGAAATGATTTTATGGCATATTGATCAAGGGATTCTTCGACGTACAACTCGAAACCCGATATCTGTGCTCTTATGTGCGGGATCAAATTTTGCACGGTATGCGGCCGGCAAGACGAAATTCTCGTAACGGCACCTTCCTCCCCGTGCTATACGAAACAGGCGCAACTTCTCCCCCGAAAGTCTGTTTCGGGAATCTGGATACTCTGACAAGAAAGGATCCCAGCACCAATCCCAAACGGCATTATCCACATCAAAGACATCACCGGCTAATGCTTTGTTGATAGCCTGTGGTGTCGTCCGCACTTCTGAGAAATCTTTCACATCAGCAATGTAGGGCCAGCCCCTTGATTTTTTATTCTCTGGAACACAACTCTTAGCCGTATTTTCTGATAAACCCGTAATTATTCTATCAAGCAACGCAGGTTGAGAGGTATTAGCGCCGGCAATGTTACTTTCATTTGTATCCCGCCCCGGCAGATATATTCTATATGCAAGTTCCCATTCGGCTTCAGTGGGCAATCTGTATCCACTCGCTTTATAATCACATATCACATGGTTCCACCTTTCATCCGATGAAACGGGAGGAGCACCCCATTTATCGGGATCGCTTACACCGTCAATCAAATAGCATGGCTCAAGTCCTTCTCTGATGCTTCTGGCGTTACAATATACTATACTCTCATACCAGCTCACATTATTGCAAGACCAGTCATCTTTATTATCATGCTTCGTATTGTTTCCAGCAATTCCAGCCCATTCACTTAATGAAATCTGATGCATACTTATATAAAACGAATCAACAGTTATCTTTTGATGCCTTCTTGAAAAATCTTTCGATGTCTCGATATCAGGGTATCCAAAAACATAAGAGGTATGTTCAATCAGAATCATCTGTTGCGAATTTGCGGAACAGCAGCCACCTCTTGGGTATTGAGCCTCCTGATGATCACTACGGAGACAGGAACAGAAAGAAACAAGTAAATACAAATATAATATGACGTTATGGATATTTCTCAGGATCATCAGAAATTCATCACATTGTCCCAGAATACAAACGACTTGATAATTCTCGGATATAATCTGTTCTTTATCTGATATTCCATAAATTTTCCATGTTTTGCATATTCTATGTCAGAAATAGTCATTTATCTTCGGATGTTTTGATCTTCGCAGAAATGTACAAGGTGACCGGTTTAACGAATACGCTGTCTTTCGAGAAATCTTCTGTTCTCTCGCACTGTTTGGCAATACCTTTTTCGTCTTCGAATATTTAATGCTAGTTTCGGCAAAGAGCATATTCCCCGGCTCCTAAGCTTACTCATATTTCCCGTACGCATTTTTCCACTTATCTGCAATTTCAAAAAATTTTTCGTATCCGTTTTCTCTGATGAAGCATACAGCTTCTTTATATTTTCCGTACTTATATCCGTTTTTTGAATACCATTCACCGATAATTTTGCAGGATTCCAGTTCCGGGCAATCTGCACAGGTATCAAAGTTCTTATCGCGAAAACAACACAGTTTTATTCTGCACTTCGCTTTGCTGATATCCCGTTCACCTGTGTCAAAACCGATCTTGCAGCCTTTGCATGCACCCTCGATAAAGGGCTTACATGTTCTGCAATATGCCCCGCAACATCCGGCATAACGATTCGAATTCACTGTAAGCTCCTTTTTTTTCGAAGTGTCCGTCTGTTCAGTGTTTATTCAATGATCGAATGCAGATTCCGGTATTGCAAGAGCAATTTGCGCCTGTTCGTATCCCCCCGCATTGTAAATACCTTCTTTCAATTAAAGAATTGACAAAACACCCCGATTTAACAACGACTTAAGTAACTTAAATGTATTTAAAGTCGGTGTTATGGAATATCATTTCGGAGAAAAGCTGCGCGCCGTGCGCGAAAGAAAAGGGCGCACAATGAAAGATGTCGCCGAAAAGGCCGGTGTCTCGGAGAGCCTGATCTCGCAGATCGAGCGAAATCGCATCTCGCCGGCAATCGACACGCTGCTGCGCATCGCCGACGTGCTCGATATCGATTTTGAATATCTGTTCAGCGACTATCGCAAGACGCGCAAAGTCTCTATCGTCAAGAAGGCCGATCGCAGCCTGCACACGATACAGGGCATCACCTACGAGCAGCTCGCACGCATGCCGGGCGATCAGTCGAGCGGCATCGAGGCCTATTACATGAGCGTACCCGCGGGCTGCGCAAGCGGTTCCGACGAATATGGCCATCCCGGCCGTGAGCTGGGCGTCATCGTCGACGGGCAGGCGACATTCAGCATCGGCGGCGAAGAGTACGCACTCGAAAGCGGCGACACGATCGCCTTCGAATCTGACGTGCCGCACCGCCTCACAAACACGGGCACTTCAGCGCTTCGCGCGCTGTGGATCATAACTCCGCCGAAGCTCTTTAAAGATCTGTAACGTTGTTAGTACAAAGGGGGGGATATCGGCAGTTAAAATTCTCACTCTTATGAGGGCTCGCGAATTGTATATCGTTTGATCTAATTTTCTCTTTATTTTGCTACTTCTGATATATTCCGGTTTTCCGGCGGCAGTACCTTTCGAAGCACTGTTTCCTGAAATCTTTTCGTATACTTCATTGTCATCTCCTGATATTCTCAGGTGACAACTATCTTGGCACAGATCGGTTGCACTGAACTTTGTCGAAGTGCATTGAAGTTTAAGAATATCCGCACGATCCCGATTTTTTTCAGGCGGCGGCATGGCCGAATGAATTTTCATCCCATCCATTGTTAAATCTTCATTCTTGACAAAACAATAAGTATAAACTATTATTGGGCGGATTACCTTGGCTTCTTCCACAAAATAATTTTTACAACGACATTACTGATAACAGGAGTAAATGATGGACGATACAGCGTTATTAGAAAGAATCACCATAGATGCTGATACCCTGGCCGGAAAGCCTGTAATAAAAGGGACGAGACTGTCGGTTGATTATATTATCAATTTATTGGCGCATGATACGTCTTTTGATGAGATTCAACAGGAATATCCCGATCTCAAAAAAGATGATATCCTTGCGTGTCTTCTTTTTGCCAAAAACTCTGTTGAGTCCGCGGTATTTTTCCCCCCTTCATCCAGAGTTTCATAATGAGATTCATTGTCGATGAATGTACCGGACCTTCGGTTGCCCTTTGGCTTAAGGATTCGGGATATGATGTTTTTTCAATTTTTGATGATAAACGCGGAGCATCAGACTCATGGATATTGAATAAAGCCAATGCGGAAAAGTGGATCGTCATTACCAATGACAAGGACTTTGGTGAAAAAATATTCAGAGAAAGGCTCAATCATTCGGGAGTTGTACTTCTCAGGCTTCAGGACGAAAAGCCGGCAAATAAGATCGACATGTTGAGAAAACTTCTTTCCGAATATCTGAATCTTCTTGAGTATCGCTTTGTCGTCGTTACTGAGCAGAAAATAAGGATAATGGATATCTCAAAAAATCAACAAAATGATTAACGCAAATGGTTCAACTTGTTTTAGAAATCTCAGCTGATAAACGGATAACCTTAAGACCCATAGAGTTTTCGCACACCACCATCGCCTAACTTTTCCCGCTCGAAAACCGGGTCCCATAATCACTCACACCACAAGAAATATTTCATTACTTCAGAATCAAATATGATTGCATCAACACAGACCTGCCAAGTACCGGGTAATTGCCGCGCCTGAGTATATGGGGGGGGGGGGGGGGGGGGGGGGGGGGGGGGGG
>JAEWVL010000055.1 GCA_023396665.1 Spirochaetota bacterium | reverse complement strand
GATGTGTATACCGCGCTCGTTTTCCAGCGTTTTGCAAAGGCATCGCGTTTGAGCGGATCAATATCGCAAGCCGCAATCAGGGTCTGCTTTGCAGCCACAATCGCAGCTGCATGTGAAGCCGGTTTTTCGCGCAGGGGGTCGTCGTTGAGTGTTGAACCTATTCTTCCGCAGCCTGCGATAGCACAATTCATATTACACCTTCCCGGGCTTCATGGTATCATTTGAGGGTACTTGTCGTAAAGCGGACCTATGTGTCTGTATGCCTTGAATCTGCATGCGTACATATCGTTTCATAGCTGCTATGCGGCAAGTCTACTCATAAAATCGGTGATTTCTCGGAATCGACAGCAGTAATTTTGTATGTATCTAGCAATAAAACTGCCAATATCCCGGCAATTAGCATTTTTTTAAAGTTACCTCATCATTGTTGAATAAAATGTCGATAGATAAGCAGAGAAATAATTCCGGAGTAAGCTGTTCGGATGATTTTTCGGAGGTAAATATGGATATTAACCTAAACAGAATGGAATCTGTTCAGTTCGGAGTAATCGATCATCATGATTCCCGAAATGCGGCTCAGGTAATGGAAAAAGAGGAGATTAAAGATTTTCTCTTTATGGTCAGCGGTGTTGCTATACCGAAGGACGATGAATCCGGCACTTTTGACACAAAGGCATAAAAAAAATACCTAGTCATTTTATTTAAATTATTTGGGTTCCTTTATTAATCATAGAAAAATGGATTGACTAGATACAATTTGCCGTATAAAAAGACTAAAAATATTTATTCGAAAAAAAGCCTTTTTGTATATAAATCGGGGTTTTATGAGCAAGGAACTGCGCCACAAGGCCGATCGGATGATGATGGAGTTGCGAGAGATGTTGGTTCCAATCTCTCTTGAAATAAACCGGTTGAAGCGTGCCGAAGTTTCGTCGGCTCCTGTCAAAAAGGTTCATCTGTAAATCGGGAGTCATGCTATGCCTGCAAAAGGTCAGAGACGTAAGCAGCAGATAATCGATGCTGCGAAAGAGATGTTCATAAAAAACGGCTACCAGAGCACGCATATCGGGCAGGTTTGCGATGAACTTGATATAGCCCGGGGAACAGTCTATCAGTATTTCGGCAACAAGCGCGAGATACTCTTCGCCATACTCGAAGGGGTCGAAGAACAGTTCGACGATATATTCGATGTCGATGACCTTGAAGAATACCTTCAGACAAAGCCCAATAAGGATTCGATTAAGAAGTTTATCATGACCCGCATGTCGTCCTGTATTAAGGCCCTTTTGTCTGAACCTATTGTCATAAAACTGATGTTCAAAGAGATTGCCGGAATTGATGACGAAGTCGTGCAGAGTGTGGACGAGTTTGTTGAATATATTACGAAAATTCTTGTCAGAGATTTTGAAACCCTGCGTGAGAAGGGTATTTACAAGAAAAACCTCGACTCTCTGCTGACAGCGCAAATGCTCACCGGAGGGGTTTTGATGATTTTACATCAGTGCGAGTCGGCAGGGAAGGGTTTTCCCGGTGCGGACATTATAGAACTGGTTACAGAAAATTTTCTTTTTGGTGTCATCTGACGGCTTTGTATTCGGTACCCTGCCATGGTTTTCGAAGTACGGCAGTAATGGGTTTAGCGGAAAGGAGAGGGCTTTGAGTCCCCCTCCTTTTTTTGTTGTGTCGCTAATGCGTAAAGTCTGTCCTGCGGTTTGTCGCTTATTCCCGCACAGTTCCGTTTTTAATTATTCGATCGTGAAATACCATAATTAAAAAAAACGACAAAAAAGAAAAAAAAGTTTTAACAAAAATAAGATAATCGTATTAATAGTGTAAGCAGTTTGTGCGTTAAAACAGGGTGAACGACTCTACTTCCCGGGAGGGCCCGGGTTATGAACTATTTCCAGGAGGATAAATTGTGAAAAAATTGTTACTAGTCGTAAGTATCGTGCTGTTGGTTGCGGGATGCTCCAAGTCTGCATCGCAAAATGATGAAAACATGGACAATGAGGGTGTTGAACAAATTGATATGGGAAATTCGATGATTTCCCGCTATCGTGCTTCTATTTACAAGGAGCCCGAGCTGAAGACCTGGGTTGCGACGCTGAGCAAGGCGGAGCGGGTTAACGTGCTCGAAGAAATAGACGGTGAGCAGCCGCTAGCCCGTGTGCAGTTGTCTGACGGAACCGAAGGCTATATCAAGAGCAATTTACTCGCCACGAAAGCTGTGGTTATAGTAAAAGACGGAACAGTAGCCTACAATAGAAACAATATGACCAGCGGACAGGTGGGGGTTATTCCCGCCGGAGTGATAGCGATGGTTGTTGAAGAAATGGGTGAGTGGATGAAAGTTTCCATCGGAGAACTGCCTGACGGAACAAAGATCTATAACCGCTGGATAAAGGAAGGCTATTCCGACGATCAGTCGCTTTTAGCGGATGCCGCCATGTATGAATACTCAATGGATATACTCAACGGTAAAGCCAAGGGAGACGAGAGTGTTGCCCGAAAGACCCTTGAGGGACTCAGCACCAAGGGCACGGTCATATCGGATCTTGCGACTGCGGCACTGAGCGGTTCAAGCGTTCAGGCCTATGAGTATCCCGACGGTTCGGAGCTGACCAAAGTTCTGGCCGGCAGTTCCCTGAAGCTTCGTTCTGAACCCTCAACCGATGCAAGCGAGTTGACGGT